>JBKKBV010000200.1:0-2188 GCA_046713375.1 Candidatus Limnocylindria bacterium | reverse complement strand
CTGGGCGTGCAGCTCCGCGGCGGCAGCCGGGGTGAAGGGCGCCATCAGGTGCCCCAGGATGCGGCAGGTCTCGGCCATGGCGGCCAGGATCGCGCCGACCCGTGCCTGGTCCCCCTCCTTGTTGCGTACCCACGGCGCCTGCGACTCGGCGTAGCCGTTGGCGGCGGAGGTCAGGTCCATGATCGCCCCGAGCGCCTCATCGAGGTGGAGGCGCCCCATGGCGGCGTGATAGGACGCGACCGCGGCGGCGGCGGCGGCACGCAGCTCCTGGTCAGCTGGAGCGTCAGCGCCGGCAACCGGCGGCAGGGCCTGGCCCAGGTAGCGCGCGCTCATGCTGACCGTCCGGTTGACCAGGTTGCCCAGGTCGTTGGCGAGCTCGGCGTTGTAGCGACGCACCAGGCTCTCGGCGGTCACGTCGCCGTCGCGGTCGAAGGGAATCTCGCGCAGGACGACATAGCGCACGCCGTCGACCCCGAACAGCGCGGCGGCCACCTCAGGATCCAGGATGTTGCCGCGCGACTTCGACATGCGCTCGCCGCGCATCAGCATGAAGCCGTGCGCGAAGACGCTCTCGGGCAGCGGCAGCCCCGCGCTCATCAGCATTGCCGGCCAGTACAGGCAATGGAAGCGGGTGATGTTCTTGCCGATGACGTGGAGGTCGGCCGGCCACCAGCGCTCGAACGATCCCGGGTCGTCGGGGAAGCCGGCGCCGGTCAGGTAGTTGGTGAGGGCATCGAACCACACGTAGATGCGGTGCGAGGGGTCGTCGGGGAACGGGATCCCCCACGTGCCGCCGGCGCGGCTGATCGAGAAGTCGGTGACGCCGTCGTTGAGCCAGCCGAGCACCTCGTTGCGGAAGTGCTCCGGTTCGCAGAAGGATGGGTGCTCCCGATACAGCTGCTCGAGCGCGCCCTGGTAGCGTGACAGGCGGAAGAAGTAGTTCTCCTCCTCCAGCCACTGCAGCTCGAGGGTCGGATGGTCCGGGCAATGGCCGTCGACGATCTGGCTCTCGGTCTTGAACTCGTTGTCGCCGGGGCAGAACCAGCCGGCGTAGGTGCCCTTGTAGATGTCGCCGGTGGCCAGCGCGCGACGGACCATCTCGGTCGACGCCGCGGCGTGGTCGGGGTCGGTGGTGCGAATGAAGCGGTCATAGCTGATCTCGAACCGATCGAAGCCGGCGCGCCAGCTGGCCGCCCACTCGTCGACCAGGGCGCGCGGCTCCACGCCCCGCTCGCGCGCCTGGCGCTCGAGGTTGGCGGAATGTTCGTCCATGCCGGTCAGGAAGCGGACGTCCTTTCCCAGCAGCCGCTGGTAGCGGGCGATGGCATCCGCCCCGATCGCCTCGAACAGCGAGTGCAGCGCCGGTCCGGCGCTCGGATAGAAGATGGCCGTGGTCAGGTAGTAGCGTTCGGCCACCGCGCTCAGTGCTCCCTTCCCTTGGGCCAATACAGCTCCTTGCGGACCTGCTCCGGCGGGAAGCCGCGAGCCGCTGCCATCGCCTCGACCGCCTCGATCATGTCGGGGTTGCCGCACAGGTAGATGGTGGTGTTCCCGGGTGTGAGCCGATGCTCGTCGAGCTGACCCTCGACGATCGCCTCGACCCGGCCGGTGAGCCCTGCCCAGTCCGGACAGTTCTGTGGCCGGGATACCGTCCCGGCGTACCTGAGCGGGAAGCTCCCCGAGGCGACGAGCCCCTCCAGCTGGCCGCGCCAGGCCAGGTCGTAGTCGTGGCTGACGCCATGGAGCATGACAAGGTCGCGCGTCTGCCCGCGGTCCCGCAGGGTCCCGATCATGCTCATGAACGGCGCAAGCCCGGTGCCGCTCGCCACCAGCAGCCCGGTTCGCCCATCGTCCTGGAGCACGAATCGGCCCTTGGCGCCCTTGATGTTGATCGGGTCGCCCACCCGCCGCTCCCAGAGAAGCGGTGTGAACTCGCCACCTTCCACCAGGCGGATGAAGAACTCGTACTCGTCAAGGCGGTCGGCGGACGAGGAGATTGACATCGGGCGCTGCACCAGCTTCTCCGGACCCATGAGACCCAGGGTGGCGTACTGGCCCGGATTGAAGGGGAACGGGTTCTCGAGCGCCTGCACGCCGACGATCGCCAGCCCCTCGGCGATCTCCTCCCAGCGGCTCAGCCGCCCGGTGTACGGGTAGTCGGTGCTCATGCGCGCGGCGTCCTCGACTC
>JBKKBV010000199.1:0-17182 GCA_046713375.1 Candidatus Limnocylindria bacterium | reverse complement strand
ATCTTCGTCAGCAAGACCAACGACAACACGTCGGGCAGCTTCGTCTGCAAGTTCCTGGATGGTCCGGCCTCGCCGCAGGTCTCGGCCCAGGCGACCGACTCCGATCTCGAGGCCGGCAACACCGCGACCTTTGACGTGACGGTTGCCAACGTGGCACCAACCGTCTTGGCCTCGTTTGCGGGCGCCAGCATTGGATGCGGCACAAATAACGGGACCTTGAGTTTCAGCTTCACCGACCCGGGGACCGATACCCACACGGGATCGATTGACTGGGGCGATGGTTCTGCACTGGAGTCTCTCGGTACGGTCACGAGCCCTGGGAGCGTCCCGCACACATACGCGCTGGCGGGGTCTTACACGGCCACGCTGACAATTACGGACGATGACCTCGACGTCGGCACAGCAATGCCATCGGTCGTTACCAACTACAACATCGGTGATGGGATCCTCCAGCCGATCAACTACACAGGCACGATGAGCGTATTCAAGTACGGCAGCACGATCCCAGTGAAGATCCAGGTCAGGGACTGCGACGGATCTGTCCCAATAGGGCTAAGCGTGTTCATTGTGGTTCAGAAGCTCACGGGAAATGTCCCCACGGGTGTGGACGAGGCGAGTTCCACGAGTGCGGCGGACTCTGGAAACCTCATGCGATACAGCAGCAGCGGCATGCAGTACATCTATAACCTAGCCACCAAGCCGCTGTCAGACCGCACCGCAACATATCGGATCACGATCAGTATCCAAGCCGGGCAGACCGTAACTGCAGACTTTGGGCTGAAGTAACCCCCCGCCAGGGGGGAACAGCGAAAGACCGAGGTGGCAGCCACCTCGGTCTTTCCATTTGGGCGGCATCGGACCGAAACATCGGCTTAGCCTGCCGCCCATGCTTCAACCAGCGCCTGAGTCAGTGAGCCTCCGCCAGGAGCAGGGGGCGGCATCGGTCCAGTCGCAGGCGTTCGACCCGGGCGAGCTGATGCGCACCTGCGCGAACTGCGGCTCGGCCATGGAAGAGCGCAAGTGCAAGCTCATCTGCACCGGGTGCGGCTACTTCCTGTCCTGCTCGGACTACTACTGAGCGGATTCCGCCCTGGTACGCCGGATCAGGGCTTTCTGCCGCCGGGACGTTGCACAGGCTTCTGCTCGTGCACGAGTTGGTCGATCGCCGAGCGAAAGCGTGCCCCCGACGCGTGGCGCCGCAGCCAGACGAGGTAGTCGATGTCGCGCTTGGCCACGTCACGCAGCTGCCAGCCCGCGTAGCGCCCAAAGTCGAGTGTGGCCAGAGTGGGGTCGTCGTCGGCGTCCGGCATCGAGGCTCCGTGGCTCCTCGGCTCAGCCGCGGTCCGGGGCGGGTTAGCCATTCGTCCGCGCTCATACCCTCTGCGCGCGGCCTCGTCGCGCACCTGTGCGTAGGCCCAGTTCAGATCCGCCATGCGCCGCTCGGCGGCAGCATCCAGGGGTGCGTCCTTGCCATCGGGATGGAGCTTGCGGGCGAGCACTCGGTAAGCGGCCCGAACGACATCGGGGTCCGCACCTCGGATGACATGCAGGATCCGATACGCGTCGCGCCTCTCCATCTGCGCAGGTTATCGCGCTCGTGCGCCGGTGGCGCATGCACAGGCCACAGCGCTATGATCCGCTCCCTTCCAGCAGAGGGTCAGGTTCGAATCCTTTCGCCACGCCATTACCGCGATCCTGCCCACAGGTTGTGGCACCCGGACCTGTTCGAGCACAGAGGAGGAAGACATGAGCACTGAGCAGATCATCATCGCCGTCATCGTCATCGTCGTTCTCGGGGGGGCCCTGGCCATGTGGTTCCGTCAACGACAGAAGCCGTAGCCTACGGCCCCAGGCCGGGCCGAAATGGTCCAGCTGAGCCGCGAGAACACCCTGCCGCAGCTGAGCGGCTAGGTCTTGGCGTGCTGGTGAGCGCGTTGCTCGTCCTGCTCACCAAGGAGCCGCAGGATAGCGGCACGGTAGCGGATCCCGGAGGAGTGGCGGCTGAGCCAGCGAAGGTACTCAGGGTCCTGGCGGGCGAGCGCGCCCAGCGTCCAGCCGGCGTAGCGGCCGAAGCTGAGGGTCAGGGAGTCCACGTGCTCACCATGGGGCCCGACCTGCACGCGCTCGCTGAGCGTGCCGCCTCCCAGGCGCTGGTAGGTGTGGCTGTCGTCCCCCGGCCCCATCGGCACCAGGTCGGTGGTCCGTTGTTTGTCGTAGGCCAGCCGTGCGGCCCGATCCCGAAGCGTGGTGTGGGCACGGTTCAACTCGGCCAGTCGAACCTCGTGGACCCCGGTGAAATCGGTCCGGGGATTGAGCTTGCCCGATAGCACCCCAAACGCCGCCTCGATCACGTCGGGATCGGCCTCAGGGTCGACGTGAAGAACCTTGTAGAAGTCTCGTTCGCTCACCGAAATGCCGGGACCTGTGTGGTGAACCAGTATTGTCATACCGATCGAGCCAATTTCCAATAGCAAAAGTTCTACAGCCCGACCCCCGCACCCACCGACCTAGGTTAGGTGGAACGCCACGTAGCCCTTGACGGTTGCCCCATAGGTGATGCAGCGGCCCCACAGCCAGATCCGGTAGTGGGTCAGGAGCGCGTTGAAGCCCGCCCCTCCGGCACCGCCAGAGAGCGTCAGGCTGCCGACCACGCTGTAGGTCTGCTTGCCGCACGTGGACGTCGTCAACATCGTGATCACCCCACCACTATCCACCGCGCCTGCCAGATCGCGAGCGTTGCCGTTCAGGGCGAACGAGCCGCCGCTGACGCCGGTAGTCCCCAACGGGCTGGTCGGCAGCGCGCCGTGAACGATGGTCGCCTGCCAGGTTCCGTAGTCGTCGGCGGCCACGGCGACACCGGCGAACGAGCCGACCGTCGTGGTGGCGGCGTACTCGACGCCTTTGATCGCATAGGTCACATCGGTCGTTGCGAGCGAGATGGTCGGAACGCTGACCAGCGCCAGGCCAACGCTGAGAGCGATGAACATTCGTCGGAATCGGTCCATGGGGCACCTCCACGTATGTTTGGCGGCTCGCCACGGCGCCGTCTTGAACCGATTATCCGCCTGCGCCGCAAGGCGCCTGAACGCCTTAGTCAGCCGATAGGCCTGCGTGCCATCGGTCCAGTCAGTCGCGAGTAGGCACCCGGGCGCCGTTGGGCCGAACCAATCGGCCTCGTATCGAGCAGATGTACCACTGCGAGACAACGCGAAGGGCCCGGACGAATCGCCCGGGCCCTGGTGATCTACAGCGACGAGACGTCAGTCGTCCGAGCCGTCGTCCTCGTGACCGCCGCCGTGGCCATTGCCATGCTCACTGCCACCGTCTGACTCGCCGGCATCCTCAGTCTCAGCCTCGGACTCGTCATCCCTGTCTTCGTCGGACTCGTCCTCGGAGTCACCCTCGTCCTCGGCCGGCTCCTCGGTGTCGAGCTCCTCGGCGGAGCCTTCCTCCCAGCAGGTGACCCGTGCGGCCTGGCTGACGGCGCCGCCGTGGTTCTCGTTTTCGCCACCGACGGCTTCGTGGTCCTTGGCGACCTCGCGGACGCACTCGCCGTGGCCGGAAGAGGCGCTGTCCTCGACTTCGGCCTCCTCGTCGCTCTCTTCAACGTCGCCCTGCAGGCTGTGGACGAACGCGGAGACCTGCTGGCCGCGGTTCTCACCGGCATCCGGCTTGGCTCCCAGCGCCGACGACATCGACAGCGCGATGAGGGTGACGGCTCCGAACAGCGCCAGCCACCTTGTACGGAAGTTGCTCATCTCGAACGTCCTCGTGTGATCGCGCGTGAATGGGGGGCAATAGGCACCCGATGAATACCGGCTGAGTGTCCCAGCCGCAGACAGGCTTGCGCGCAGTACATCGGTCAGGGTACGGGGGCGACTTTGTGCCCCGGGTGTGCGTGAATCGGACTAGGGCCGGAAGGCCTGGGCTGAGACGGTCCAGCTGAGCCTCGAGAAGGAACCCTGCCGCAGGGCGCCGCCGACGATCAGGAAGCGGCCGTCCAGCGCGGCGCCGTGCGCCCCGTGGACGGCGAGTGGCGGTGGCGACAGCGGCTCCCACCCGGGCGTCTCCGACCGGGTGTCGAGCTGCTAATGGCGGTCGATCACCCCGCCCGCCCCACCTGGATCCTCTACGCCTGAGACGAAGATGACGCCGTCCACGACCGCCTCGGCCGCGCCGCTGGTGGCATCCGGGAGGGGCGGACCCGCGCGCCACGAGCCCGTGCTCGTGTCGTAGATATCGACCCGGGTGTGGATCTCGCCGCCGGATCGGCCGCCGATGGCCCAGATCTCGCCCCCCACGACGACCGCCGCCAGGTGGTTGCGCGGTGCCGGGATCGGGGCTGCGGTCGTCCAGGCATCGGTCGCCGGGTCATACACCAGGACGTCCGCCGTCGAGCCGACGCCGCCCACCACGTACAAACGATCGCCGATGGCCACCATTCGATGCGCCATGCGGGCGTCCGGCATCGGCGCAAGCTCGCGCCAGGCTTCGGTACCGGGATCGAGGGCCCACAGCGTCGGCTGGGGTGTCCCGTCGGCAGCGGCACCCCCGCTCGCGTACACCATGCTGTCCAGCCCAGCTGCCGCCGTATGGTGTCGCGCGTCCGGGAGGGGTGGCGCCGGCTCCCAGCCATCGAGCGCCGGGTCGTAGGCCGATACCTCGGCAGTGGCCTGGCCTTCGAGGCCGGTGAGTCCCCCGATGACGTACAGGAGCCCGTCGCTGACCGCCACGGCAGTTTCGCCCCGCCCTGATGGCAGCGGGGCAACGAGCGTCCAGCCCACCGCCTCGCGCGGTCGGGGATTGGTCAGCAGCAGGCCCGCCACGTAGGCGGCGATCCCGATCGCGATTCCCAGCAGCACGACAAGGATGAGTCTCAGCAGACGATGCACGGCACCGTTATCGCACGGGCGTGTTTCCAACGTCTATCCTCGACCGATACAGCCGACCTGCAAACACAGAATGGAGGAGTTCGCCGTGCGACGACCAACGTGGGTATCGCTTTCGGCCGCGACCGTTGCGGCGGTACTCTTCAGCACAACAGCCCTGGCGGTCGACCCGGTTGAGCTGCGGCCGGACCTGGGGATGCTCGCGCCGAAGGACTTCAGCATCCAGTCGCGGTCGCGCGGAGTGCGCTGGCTGCGCTTTGACACCGTGGTGGTCAACGTCGGCCCCGGCCTCTTCGACGTCTATGGGCACGGTCCGGCGGACGCCGCAGGCACGCTACCGGTGGCGCAGCGCATCCAGGACGGCGCAGGGGGATGGACCGAAGTCGGCACGCCGGCGCGGATCTTCTATGCCGGCGACGGCCACAATCACTGGCACGTCCGAGAATTTCAGGACTGGACGATCGCCAGCGTCAACGACCGGGCTACCGTTCTGCAGCGTGGCGCGAAGACGGGGTTCTGCTTCTGGGACAACTACGACTACGCCGCCACCGAGCCTATCGTGTACCACCCATCCACCACCTCCGCCTGCATGCAGCGCGCGGACGGGACGGTGCCGATGGGGATGTCGATCGGCTGGGGTGACGAGTACCCCTCCAGCATCGCGTTCCAGTACATCAATATCAGCGGGCTGCCCAACGGCGACTACGTCGTCACGCTCGAGGCCGATCTCGGCAAGGAGTTCATCGAGGTCGATGACGAAAACAACACGAGCTGGGCAACGATCCGCATCTCGCGCAAGAGCGTGACCGTCCTGGCAACCGGGACCGACCTCGAACCATAAGTCGCCCCAAGGTGACCACCGACCACATCCCGATCGCCTACGACGAAGCCGGATCCGGCCGCCCGCTGCTGCTCGTGCACGCCGGGATCGCGAACCGGCACATGTGGGATCCGGTCTGGGAGCGGCTCGCCGCCCGGTTCCGCGTCATCCGACCCGACCTGCGTGGATTCGGCGAGACGCCGGTCGCCACCGAACCCTTCACCAACTGGCACGACCTCGCCCGGCTGCTCCGCGCGCTCGACGCGGTGCCGGCCCACGTCATCGGGGTCTCCTCGGGTGGCTCGGCGTCGCTCGACCTGGCCCTGGCCGAGCCATACAAGGTGCATCGGCTGGTGCTTGTCGCTCCGGGCCTTGCTGGCTGGGAATGGGCTGATTCATTGAAGGCCGATTGGGAGGCCGAGGAGGCCGCCTGGCAGCGGGGCGACCTTGACGAGGTGGCCTGGGCCAATATGCGAACCTGGATCGACGGGCCTGTGCGTGGCGGGGAGGCGCGGGCCGAGCTCCGCCAGGCCGTCTTCGACATGTATCGCCCGGCGCTCCAGCTCCAGAAGGTCGAGGGGGCCGTCCATGGCGATGCCCTGAGCCGAGTTCCGCGGGCCGCCTGGGCGAGCTTGGCGCACCGACTCTCGTCGTGGTAGGAGAGCTGGATCAGCCGGACATGATGGAGAGCGGGGTGCGCCTGGCCGCGTCCATCCCGCACGCGCGGCTGGTCAGGATGCCGGGGGTGTCGCATCTGCCGCCGATGGAGGCGCCGGACGAGTTCGTGCGCATCGTCTTGGAGTTCCTGGAGAGCTAGACCCCCAAGTTATGCGCTGAGGGAATGAAATCGCACCGGAAGGCACCTTCCCGTGTTGGGTCAGTCTCCACGTGAATGAGAGGACACCGGAAGCGAGTCATCGGTGTGATCTCATTCGTCAGCCGCATAGCGGGCGGCTCAACCGGGAGCCCTGGTGTCCACCGGGAGCAGGTCGCGCATGCGCAGGTAGTTCTCGACCGCCGCCGGCCGCTCCAGGAAATCCGCCACCATCTCGTCCGCGGATCGGGCTCCGCCCGGCTCGAGGATGGCCCGGCGATACGCCATGCCGACATCGGATGAGGTGATCCCCTCATCCATGAAGCGACCCCACAGGTCGTCGCCGATCACCTCTGCCCACAGGTAGCCGTAGTAGCCCGCGTCGTAGCCGCCCATCAGGTGCCCGAACGAGGCGACCGAGAAGGTACCCTCCGGATAGGGGAGCGAGGTCACCGCGAACGCGTCGCGCATGACGGCCTCGAGGTCGACCGGACCCGGACTGGAGTGCATCGCCATGTCCTCGGCTCCGTAGCTGACCTGCCAGGCCCCCCGAAGCCCCACGTTCAGGTAGCGGCTGCCGACCATGTGATCGATCAGCTCCTGTGCCATCGGTTCACCTGTCTCGTGGTGCCGGGCCAATCGGGCCAGCACGGATGGCTGCCAGACCCAGTGCTCCATGATCTGGGATGGCGCCTCGACGAAATCGCCCTCGGTCTCGGTTCCGCTGAATCGGACCGATTCGGCGCGCGTCAGGCCCTGGTGCAGGATGTGCCCGAACTCGTGGAAGAGGGTCTCCATCTCGCTGTGCGGACCGTGATGCAGCAGGCTGGGCTTGTCCGGGCCGGGCGGCGTCAGGTTGGCAACGATGGCGCTCACAGGGGTCGCGTAACTGCCGTCCGCGCGTCGATGCCCCAATTGCAGCGGGAAGGCAGCCGCGTGATAGAACTTGCCCTCGCGCGGGAAGAGGTCAGCGTAGAAGTGGGCGATCAGCTCGCCGCTGGCCTTGTCCCGGATCTCGTACAGCATCACGTCCGGGTGCCACGCCCTGGCGTCCGGAATGCGCCGATACTCGAGGCCGAAGACCTCTGCGGTGAGCGCGAACATCCCCTCGATCACCGGCTCCAGCGGCAGGTACGCGCTGATCAGGTTCTGGTCGACGCCATGCTCCTCGCGCGACTGCTGGTCGTCGTAGTAGGTCCAGTCCCAGGCCTGGATTGGGCCGATGAGGCCGCCGCGCTCGGCTCGCTCCTGGAGCGTGGCCACCTCGCGTTCCGCGGCGGCTCGCAGTGGCGGGACGATCTGGGCGTAGAACGCCTCGACCCGCTCGGACGAGCCGGCCATCTTGACCTCAAGCGCATAGTCCGCCCAGGTGGGGAGGCCAAAGAGCTCCGCGATGCGATGCCGTAGGCGGAGCCCCTCCTCCAGGATCGGCCGATTGGCCGCGACCGCCGCTGTCCAATCCCTGCGGAAGAGCTTCTCGCGCAGGGATCGATCGTGCGCCCGGGCCATGAACGGGACGCGTTCCGGGTCTTTGATGCTGACCTTGTAGGTCCCTGGCTCGCTGCCGGGGCTGAGGCGGTCGATGTAGTCGTCCGGCAGGCCGGCCAGCTCGTCTCGGCTGACCTCGATCCCTTCCTGGTCGTCGTTGATGTTGCGCGCAAAGGCCACCTGCAGCTCCACCAGGCGCTGGCGCAGCGTCTCGAGCTCTGCCTTGTCCTCCGGAGCCAGCTCGTGCCCGGCCCGACGGAAGTCGCGCAGCCAGAATTCCAACATGCGCTTCTGCTCCCCCTCGAGCGCGGCCGCCTCCGGCGTGTCGGCGAAGGCGCGCACGGCGCGGAAGAGGTCCTCCCGGAACGGTAGGCCGACGTTCCATTTCTGGACCGCCTCCTCGGCCGCCTGGCCCGCATCGCGCACTTCGGCGTCGGTGTGGACGTAGGCCATGAACGCGCCCCGCGAGTAGCCGACCAGCGCGGCGGCTCCGGCAAGGTCGAGCGGGCGCATCGTCGCCTCGAACGAGGGGGCATCGACGCTGGCGACGGTCTGCTCGATGAGCGCCTCGGCCTCCGACAGGGCGTCCTTGACCGCGGTGCGGACCGATTCGACGGAGGTTTTCGTGAAGTCGTGCAGCATGCTCAGATCACCGCGGTCGCGAGCAGGGGCTTGCGGTGCAACACCGCGAACTTGGCGTCGAACTCCACCTCGCGGTCTACCAGCGAGCGCACGTTGACATCGGTGATCGGGATCCACCGAGGTTCACTCGCGCGCAGGTAGGGCACCGCTTCGGCCCCGGCATAGATGAAGAACGTGGCGGTGATGACGTACGCGTCGGTGACGGCCAGCATCCGATACTCCCGCTTCTCGATCATCTGCTCGGCATCCGGCGGCGGGACGTAGTTCGAGCGGTCGATGACCAGCGTCAGCCCGTCCAGCCGGACGTCGACCCGTGGCGCCGCGTCGGCGGACCGCGTGGCGAGCGGGGTCAGGACCGCGCCATCGCTGACCGTCAGAATCTCGTCGTGAAAGTTGAGGAGGTCGGAGAGGCGGGAGTACGCGCCCAGGTTGACGGAACCCGCGATGCGGGCGTCGGACGAGACCAGCTCCAGCTCCAGTTGCGGGCCTCCCTGCGATCCGGGCTGAAACGTCGATTCGTCGGCTGACTGCATGCGCGGACCTCTTCTATCGGGCGCCTGGCGGAGGCGGCGGTGTCGTGTTCGCCATCGAGTTTCGCATGCTAGCCCTCCGGCCAGCGCTCGGCGAAGACCACCTCGTCACGGGGGAGCCGCGCCTGCCCCTTGGGAGATTTGGGTCGCCGACCTGATTCGCTGGGATGCCCGATCGCCACCACGGTGCGGACGCGCCACTCCCCGGGAACGTGAAGGAGCTCGCTGACGGTCCCGCGGGCTGCCTTCAGGATCCACGCGATGCCTGCCCCCAGGCCGAGCATCGTGGCGGCGATCAGGATGCGCTCCGCAGCGCGGCCCTCGTCATACGCATGCGACACGGCCTTTCCCTCCTCCTCGGGAAGCGCGATCGCGATGGCCGCCATGGCGCTGCGCAGGGAGCGGGTCTGAGGCATCCCGGCGCCCGCGATCGTGCGCAACGTCTTCGGCTCCTGGATGACGATGAAGCGCCACGGCTGCGTGTTCGCGCTGCTGCCCGACCAGCGTGCGACGTCCGCCAGGCCGGCAAGCTCCGCCTCACTGACCGGCTCGTCGGTGAACTCGCGCATCTGGCGGGTGCGGAGGAGCGGGCGAAGCCGCTCGGCGGGATGGGTCACGGCATCGGATGGTACACGCCGCGGGCCGTGCCTTTCGAGTTGGCAGATTTCAGACTAGGTACGCATTAACGCGGCTCGGGCGGCCGGATCTGGCCGCCCTGCAGGACCAGGGCCGCATCCGCCGTTGATAGGGGCATTTCGGCGAGATAGTGCGGCGCTGATCTGAATCTGTCCGCAATCCGGGCGCGGGTATGCTCGATCAGTGGAAACCTCCGTGCGCGTCGTTCGGTCCGCTGAGCTCAGCACCCGCGAGTGGTCGACCCTCACCGACCTGTGCGTTGCAGCATTCAACGAGGACTGGGTCGGCTACTGGGAGTCCATCGGGCCGGGCGTGCACGTCATGGCGGAAGAGGCGGGGCGCGGCATCGTGGCGCATGCCGCCATCGTCGACAGGCTCCTGTACCCCGGTGACGCCACGCTTCGCGCCGGGTACGTCGAGGCCGTGGCGGTCGCGCCGGACCTGCAGCGCCGCGGCCTCGGGACGAAGGTCATGGAGGTCATCGACCGGATGATCGACGAGGGGTATGAGCTCGGGGCGCTTGGCACCGGCAGCCGGGACTTCTACGCGCGGCTGGGCTGGGTCGTCTGGCGCGGCCAGACCTCGATCCGCGAGCGCGACGGGCGCCTTGTGCGCTCGCCCGATGAGGACGGCGGCGTCATGGTTCGCGTCACGCCCCAGACGCCGCCGGGCCTCGACCTCTCTCTGCCGATCGCAGTGGACTGGCGTCCCGACGAGGTCTGGTAGCGCCTCTCAGCCGGCCTGAGTACTGCGGCGCTCATCCGGCTAGGATGTGCGCCGCATGAAAGAAACGAACGCGACAGCCAGCGCGCCGGTGATCGAGGTCAAGGACCTCGTCAAGGTTTACAAGGGCGGTACCCGTGCGGTGGACGGGGTCAGCTTCACGGTGGGCGAGGGCGAGTTCTTCGGATTCCTGGGGCCGAACGGCGCAGGCAAGACCACCACGATCCGGATTCTCGCGACGCTGCTGCGCCCGACATCGGGCTCCGCCACCGTGTCGGGCATCGACGTCATGGCGCATCCGGGCGACGTCCGCAGGCAGGTCGGCTTCGCGATGCAGACGGTGGCCGTCGATCCGCTCGCCACCGGCCGCGAGAATCTCGAGCTGATCGGGCGGCTGCGCCGCGTGCCAGAGGCCGAGCTCCGGGCGAGGATCGACGAGCTGTTGGTGCTCATGAAGCTGACCGAATCGCAGAAGAAGGTCGTCGGCACCTTCTCCGGTGGCATGAAGCGCCGCCTCGACCTGGCGAGCGCGCTGCTGCATCGGCCACGCGTGCTCTTCCTCGATGAGCCGACGGAGGGGCTCGACCCGCAGAGCCGCAACGCCCTGTGGGAGGAGCTCGAGTCGGTGAACGCCGCAGGCACCACCATGCTGTTGACGACGCATTACATGGAAGAGGCCGATCGGCTCTGCAGGCGGATCGCGATCATCGACGAGGGCAAGATCGTCGTCGAGGGCACGCCCGCGAAGCTGAAGCGCACGGTCGGTAATGACGTCGTCGAGCTCCAGCTGGAGGCTGATGGCGCCGATGACCTGGATCGACAGCGCGCCGACATCGGCCGGATGCTGGAAGGCTTCGAGCCGGTGGCCGAGGTCAAGCCGAGCCCGTCCGGGGTTCAGCTCTACGTTTCGAATGCCGCTGCCGCGATTCCGGAGCTCATGCGTCGCCTCGATGGGGACGGCGTCCGCATCGGCGCACTCACGATGCACCAGCCCTCGCTGGACGACGTCTTCCTGCGCTACACGGGCAAGACCATCCGCGAGGAGCAGGCCAACGTCCACTTCTCCGGCTGGTACTGAGACTGAACGATGATTGGGATTGCCTACGAGACCTTCCTGCTCGGCCGCCGGTCCTTCCTGCGCTGGGCTCGCGTGCCGGGCAACTGGCTGAGCACGCTCTTCTTCCCGCTCATCCAGCTGGTCCTGTTCAGCCAGCTCTTCGAGGACATCATCCAGCTGCCGGGCTTCGAAGAGTCGAGCTACCTGGCCTACCTCGCACCCGGCCAGATCGTGTTCGCCGTCTTCCTGGGGGTGTCGTGGGTGGGGATCAACCTGCTGATGGACTTCCACAGCGGCTACCTGGACAAGCTGCGCGTGACGCCCATCAACCACATCTCGATTCTGTTCGGGGAGATGGTGCCGCTCTTCTTCACCTGCGCGGTGATGGCCGCTGTCATTCTCGTGACGAGCATCGTACTGGGGGCCAGCCTCGTCACCGGGATCCCCGGCGCCCTGGGCATCCTGGCCCTGTCGGGACTCTTCGGGATCGCGTGGGCCGGCACCTCGTTCGTGCCCGCGCTCCTGACCAAGAATGAGCAGGCGGCGGGGACTCTCTCGCTCCTCTTCTTCCCGCTCGCCTTCATGTCGACCGCCTTCGTGCCGGCCGAGCGCATGCCGGAGTGGCTGCAGGTCGTCAACAATTGGAATCCGATCAGCTACGTCATCGAGGCGCAACGCGACTTGATGTCGACGGGCTTCGATGGGGCGTCGATGGGCAAGGCCCTCCTCGCCATCGCGATCCTCTTCGTCGTCACCCAGGCGGCCACCATCTGGGCTTTTCGGCGACTTACCGCCTAGCGTCCGCTTTGACGCGCGCGTTGCGACGCTCTAGGCTGGCAAACCCCGCCCGGTAGCTGTGTGCTCATGACCTTTTCGCGCCGATCCATCCGATTTGTCGCGCTCACGATCGTGCCACTGCTGGCTGGCCTGGTCCTGCTCGCGGCCTCTCCAGCGACAGTCGAGGCAGCCCCGCCGCCGGGCGGGTCAGTGGCGGCGGGCAGCGGCTCCGGCGTCGGCTACGACATCTCCTACCCGCAGTGCGGCGGCCCGTTCCCGACAAAGCCGGCATTCGGGATCGTCGGCGTGAACAGGGGGATCGTCTTCAGCCCGAACCCGTGCCTCGGCACGGGGAACGGCCCCTCCGAGCTGGCGTGGGCCGGGGGCGCGCAGGCACAGCTCTACGCCAATACGGGTAACCCCGGGCCAGCACTCTCGAGCCACTGGCCCAATGGCCAGACCTTCCCGCGCGAGTGCAATACGGGAGCGTCGCCGGGATCGGACACCGCCAACTGCGCCTATGACTACGGCTGGAACGCAGCGGCCGATTCATACGCCACGGCCGTCCGCGCCTATGTCTCTTTGGGTCTGGCGCCCGCAGGCGCCACGTCAACGCCCCAGGCGAACGTGTGGTGGCTGGACGTCGAGACCAGCAACAGCTGGCGGTCCGATGTCTCGCTCAACGTGGCTGCGCTTCAGGGTGCACTGGCATACCTGCAGTCCGTGGGTGTCGTGGACATCGGTTTCTATTCGACGCAGCAGCAGTGGAACCAGATCACCGGAGGCACTCTCGTATTCGGCGCTCACCCAAGTTGGTTGGCCGGCGCCACTTCCCTGCGCCAGGCGAGGGACAACTGCACCCGCCCTGCTTTCACCGGCGACTTCGTCACACTGGCGCAGTACTTCGCCAAGGGCTTCGACGCCGACCTTCGCTGCCAGAACTAAGGAGGTACCGTGAACTTCAACAGCATCCTGATCGGGTCGGAAGACCCAGAGCGTCTCGCCGACTACTACACCAAGCTCTTGGGCGAACCGACCTGGAGGGACGGCGGCTACGTCGGCTGGGCGATCGGCTCTGGCGCGGTCAGCATCGGCGCGCATGACCAGGTCCACGGTAGGAACGCCCATCCGGGCAGGATCATCTGGAACATCGAGAGCGCTGACGTGCAGGGCGACTTCGACCGATTCAAGGCAGCGGGCGCGATCGTCGTTCGCGAGCCCTACACCTTCGAGGAGGTGCCCGGATCGTGGATCGCCACGCTCGCCGATCCTGATGACAACTACTTCCAGCTCATGAGCCCGATGGAGCCCGGAGAGCCCGCATAGAGGCCTAGCCGGCGCTCGCGCGACTCGGGACTTCCTGGAGGAGCCACGTGTTGCCGTCCGGGTCGGCGAACGTCGAGTACGACATGTAGTCGCCGTGCTTCGGATCAGGCCCCGGTGCCTGGCCCTCCGCGCCGAAGTGGAAGACGTCGCTGACCGGGATGCCACGTTCCTTCAGATCGCGGTGGGCCGTCACGATGTCGCTCACCACGAGGTAGGTGGCCCGGTATGAGCCGGAGGCGGACTGCTCCATCCCGATCCCGAAGGTGATCGAGCAGTCGGATCCGCGCGGCGTGAGCTGCACGACCCGCATCCCCGGCGTCGGCTCCGTGTCGACGTCGAGGTCTCGTAGAACGCCTTGGCGCGGTCAACATCGGCTACCGGCAGGGTGATTGCCTCGATTCGGTAATTCATCGGTCCAGTTTAGGACGGCACGTACGAGCGGAGCTCGGCGCCGGAGGCGAAGGTGTGCGTCTCGATGAGACGCAGTCGCACCGGCGCGTCAAGTTCGGGCCAGAACGGTGTGCCGGCCCGCCGATAAGGAAGGGGGGCGGCTCGGTGCTCGAGTCGTTGCGGCGGACGTCGTACGTCAGGGTTGCGCCGGGCATCTCAAGCGTGCGGGTCGTCGCCTCGGTCATGGTCATGAGCGGACAACCTCCCCCGCCAGGATCGCGTCGATCTGACCGACCGCCTCCGTGAGGCCCTGCTCCATGCCCATGGCGAGGATCTGCTCCATCGCCTCGGTGCTCGGGAAGAGGCTCTCGATCGACATCCGCGAGCGACCGCCGCCGATCTCCTCGATGCTGACGCGGAGGGTCGTGACCGGGAAGTCGGGATTCGGCGAGCCGTCCTCGTTGGCGAAGCCATCGTGGAAGACGAGCGAGCGGGGAGCATCGGCCTCGACGACCTCCCAGTAGCCGTGCGGCCGGTCGCCCTCGGGGCCGGTCATGTAGTAGGAGACGTGGCTGCCGGGCGTCAGGTCATGCTCCGTGAAGGTGGCGGGGTAGGTGGGTGGTCCCCACCAGTGCTCCAGTTGGCGGGGGTCGGACCATAGCTGCCACGCCCGCTCGGGGGACGCCTCCAGCTCGGCGGTGAGGGTCATGGTCAATGCTTCTGCGTTCTTGGTGACGGCGGTGACGGTCAACGGTGGGTCTCCTTCGTGTCGGTGATGAGGTCGGTCATGCGGTCCACGCGGCCGCGCCACAGGTCCTCGTAGCGGTCAAGCAGAGCGCGTGCCACGCGAAGCCCCTCGAGGTGGGTGCGGACGACCTTGCGACGACCGATGCGCCGCTTGGTGACGAGGCCAGCCCGCTCGAGCACCGCGATGTGCTTCTGCACGGCCGCGAAGCTCATGGGGTAGTGGCCGGCCAGCTCGGCGACGCCTTCTGCACCGTCGATCGCGCGGCGCACGATGTCGCGGCGGGTGGGGTCCGCCAGGGCGCTGAACATCCGATCGAAGTCGTAAGGCGCGATCTGCATGGTACAACCATAAGGTTGTATGATGCTATCTGTCAAGCGCCGATGAGTGCAACGGGATGCTGCAGTTTGCAGGGAGCAAAGGGAAGGAGTCTCGGAAGCATGGACCAGGTGACCATCGAGAACGCAGTACCGGCCCGCGCCACCCGCCGCGAGTGGATTGGGCTTGCCGTGCTAACCCTCGCCGCGCTCGTCTACGCGATGGACCTGACCGTGCTCAACCTCGCGATCCCGCGCATCAGCGCGGCGCTGCGCCCGTCGAGCGTGCAGCTTCTGTGGATCTTCGACATCTATGGCTTCCTGGTCGCCGGACTGCTGATCACGATGGGCACGCTCGGCGATCGCGTGGGGCGGCGCAAGCTCCTGCTGGGCGGTGCCGCGGGATTCGCGCTCGCGTCATTGTTGGCGGCCTTCTCGACCAGCGCGGAGATGCTGATCGCCAGCCGAGCGGTCATGGGCATCGCGGGCGCGACCATCGCCCCCTCGACCCTGTCGCTGATCTTCACCATGTTCCTCGATCCGAAGCAGCGGACGACCGCGATCAGCTTCTGGATTGCCGCCTATTCCGCCGGCAGCGCGGTGGGGCCAGTACTCGGCGGGGTGCTGCTCGAATTCTTCTGGTGGGGCTCGGTGTTCCTCATCGGCGTCCCCGTCATGGGCCTCCTGCTCATCCTGGGACCGCGCACGCTGCCTGAGTACAGAGACCCCAATGCTCGCCCCCTCGACCTCCGCAGCGCCGCGATGTCGCTGCTCGCCATCCTTGCCGTCGTTTATGGGCTGAAGCAGATGGCGCAGGACGGGATCGCTCTGGTGCCGGTCCTCGCCATCGTCGCAGGGCTCCTGCTCGGGGTCGCGTTCGTGCGCCGGCAGTTCCGTCTGGAATCTCCGATCATCGACGTGCGTCTATTCCGGATCCGAGCTTTCACCGCGTCGCTCGCGACGTACCTCCTCGCCATCTTCGTCGTCGTCGGCTACTTCCTCTTCATGGGGCAGTACCTGCAGCTCGTTCTGGGGCTGTCTCCGCTCACGGCGGCGCTCTGGTCGCTTCCGTCGGCGATCGGTTTCACCATCGGTTCCATTGCCGCACCGAAGGTCATTCATCGGTTCCGCCCGGCGGTGATCATGGGCGTGGGCATGGCCGTCGCGTCAGCTGGAGCGGTGTTGCTGCTCTGGATCGGGGTCGGCGGCTTCGGGAACGTTTTCCTGATCACCACGGCCTCGATCGTGATGTCGCTGGCGCTGGCGCCCGTCATTACGCTTGCCACAGAGCTCATCGTAGGAAGCGCTCCGCCAGAACAGGCAGGTGCCGCCACGGGCATGTCCGAGACGAGTGGTGAGCTCGGGGGTGCCCTCGGGATCGCGATCCTGGGCAGCGTCGGGACCGCCGTCTACCGGACCGAAGTCGCTGAATCGCTCCCTGCGGGGATCCCGACGCAGGCGGTGGACGCGGCGCGGGACACGCTCGGCGGCGCGCTCGAGGTCGCACTGGCGCTCCCCGACGCCCTCGGCGCGGCGCTCGTGGCGGCGGCCCAGACCGCGTTCGTCGATGCACTCCACTTCGTCGCCGCGGTATCTGCGGTCGGTGCGATCGCAACGGCGATCGTCGCCGCCATCGCCCTGTGGAACGTGCCCCGTCGGCCGGAGCCAGCGCCAGAGGTCATGGCGCCGGAGCCTGTGGCCACAGCGGATTGAGCGGTGTCCAAACGCAAGGTCGAGTCCCGGCTGGGCCCCGTTTTCGGCGGAGAGGTCCTTCTTCCGCAACCTGATGACGCTGGTCACCAAGGCACACCTAGACGGCTACTACTCCAAGCCGCGCATCGACAAGGAGCTTCTTGCAGAAGACCGGGTGCGTATCAGGTACCCTCGGGGCATGCCGAGGATCGGGGAGAGCTTAGGCGGGCGTTACCGTCTCGATGCGCTGATCGGGTCGGGTGGATTCGCGGCAGTCTTCCGCGCCCACGATCTGCGCCTCGAACGTGACGTTGCGGTGAAGGTGCTCCTCGCCAA
>JBKKBV010000198.1:0-5600 GCA_046713375.1 Candidatus Limnocylindria bacterium | reverse complement strand
ACGCAACAAGGAGGGGGACCAGGCACGGGTCGGCGCGATCCTGGCCGCCATGGCCGAGACCTGCCGCATCCTGGGGCACCTGATGGCGCCCTTCACCCCGGCTGCCGCCGCGGAGCTGCACGCCCAGCTCGGCGTGCCCGTCCCGTACGACGATCGTGGCGCCGGCGGCCCAGGCCTGGATCGGCTCCTGGCCTGGGGCTCGGTACCCGTCGGCTTGGAGACCGGTGACGCGCAGCCGCTCTTCCCGCGCGTCGAGCTGTCGGAGGGGAACGAGGCGCCCGCCGGGGGCGCTCCCTGACCCGCCACCGAGCGCCGACGCGCCTGCCCGGGCTGATCGACTCGCATTGTCACCTCCAGGACCCCGCGTTCGACGCGGATCGTGAGGTGGTCATCGGGAGGGCCGTCGCGGCTGGGATCGCCCGCATCCTGGTCCCGGGCTACGACCTCGCCTCGTCGCGAGCGGCGGTCGCGCTGGCCGCGGCGCATCCCGAGCTAGTGGACGCGGCGGTCGGCGTGCATCCGCATTTCTCCGCCGCACCCACCCAGGCCGACTGGGAGGAGCTGGCCGCCCTGGCCGCGGACCCGCGGGTCGTGGCGGTGGGGGAGATCGGGCTCGACTTCCATCGGGACCTGTCGCCGCGCGAGGCGCAGCGGGCGGCGCTCGAGCGTCAGTTGGCGATGGCGACGGCGTCCGGCAAGCCGGTGCTGGTCCACGACCGGGAGGCGCACGACGAGGTACGGACCGCCCTCCTGGCGTGGAACGGTCCTGGGCGAGGCGCCCTGCGTGGTGTTCTGCACTGCTTCTCGGGCGACGCCAGCCTGGCGCAGGACCTGGCCGGAGGCGGCTACCTCATCAGCTTCGCGCTGCCGGTCAGCTTCTCGTCGGCCAGGGGTCCACGGGCGGCGGCTGCCGCGCTCTCAGAAGGCACCTACCTGGTCGAGACCGATTCGCCCTGGCTGGCGCCCGGAGGCGGCGAACAGCGCAACGAGCCAACGACGGCGTTGCGGGTGGCAGCAGAGCTGGCGCGGCTTCGGGGGACTACGCCGGAGGCCATTGCCTCCCAGGTGGCGGTCGCCTACCGCTCGCTGGTCGGCGGATCCTCATCCCCCGGGTAGGAGACCGCGCAGGCGACCAGGTGATCCATGCGGCAGGGTTGTGCGCCTCATCGGCCAGCGGCGTCAACAGGACCACCGGAGCATGCGGATGGCACATTGTTGACACGCGACCTGCCGCCGGGCTACGATCCGTTAGCACTCTCAGCGGTTGAGTGCCAGCACCCAGGTCGCATCGGCCCTGCCGGCTTCTCCCGCTGAGATGAACCAAAGCAGCGCCCGCGAATCATCGGTTGAGGAGGCATCACGCACACATGGCCACCAAGGTCGCATCGGAGACCAAGCTCAAGCCCCTCGGCGACCGCCTGGTCGTCAGGCCCAGCGCCCGGGAGGAGATGACCAAGAGCGGCATCGTCCTGCCCGATACGGTCAAGGAGCGCCCCCAGGAAGGGACGATCCTGGCGGTCGGACCGGGGCGCACCCTGGACGACGGCACCCGCGAGCCGATCGAGGTTTCAGTCGGCGAGAAGATCCTGTTCCAGAAGTACGCCGGGACCGAGTTCAAGCTGGATGACGAGGATCTGCTGATCCTCTCCCAGAAGGACGTCCTGGCAGTCATCAAGTAGTTTCGGAGGACGAACAACATCGTGGCAAAGCAGCTCCTGTTCGACGAGGAGGCACGACGCGCGCTAAAGCGCGGGGTCGACAAGATGGCCGACGCCGTCAAGGTCACCCTGGGCCCGCGCGGCCGGTACGCCCTCCTGGACAAGAAGTACGGATCGCCGACGATCACCAACGACGGCGTCACCATCGCGCGCGACATCGAGCTGGAGGACCCCTACGAGAACATGGGGGCCCAGCTGCTCGAGGAGGTCGCGGCCAAGACCAACGACATCGCCGGTGACGGCACCACCACCAGCATCGTGCTGGCCCAGGCCATCATCAGTGAGGGCCTGCGCAACGTGACTGCCGGTGCAAACCCGATGGCGCTCAAGCGCGGCATCGAGCGTGGCGTGTCCGCGGTCGTGGACGAGATCAAGCGGCTCTCCAAGCCGGTCCTCACCAAGGACGACATCGCGCACATCGCCGCAATCAGCGCCCGCGACACCGAGATCGGCGAGATGATCGCCGAGGTCATGGAGAAGGTCGGCAAGGACGGCGTGGTCACCGTCGAGGAGAGCCAGGGGCTCAAGCTCGACAAGGAGTACGTCGAGGGGATGCAGCTCGATCGGGGCTACGTCAGCGCCTACATGGTCACTTCGAACGACGCCGGCCGCATGGAGGCCACGCTCGAGGCGCCCTACATCCTCGTCACCGACAAGAAGATCAGCGCCGTGGCCGACATCCTGCCGACCCTCGAGAAGGTCGTAGGAGCCGGCAGGCCGCTCCTGATCGTGGCCGAGGACGTGGACGGCGAGGCGCTCGCCACCCTGGTCGTCAACAAGCTGAAGGGCACCATCAGCGTGCTCGCCATCAAGGCCCCCGGCTTCGGCGATCGCCGCAAGGCGATGCTCGAGGACATCGCAACCCTGACCGGTGCGCGGGTGATCTCCGAAGAGGTCGGCCGCAAGCTGGACAGCGTCGCGCTCGAGGATCTGGGCGAGGCGCGTCGCGTGACCGCCACCAAGGACACCACCACCATCGTCGAGGGGAAGGGCGATTCGAACGCGATCGAGGCTCGCAAGTCCCAGATCAAGCTTCAGATCGACGACACCACCAGTGACTTCGACCGCGAGAAGCTCCAGGAGCGCCTGGCCAAGCTGTCTGGCGGCGTGGCGATCCTCAAGGTCGGCGCGGCCACCGAGGTCGAGCTGAAGGAGAAGAAGCACCGCATCGAGGACGCGCTATCGGCAGCCCGTGCCGGGGTCGAGGAGGGGATGGTCGCCGGTGGCGGCTCGGTCCTGCTCCACGCGATCCCTGCCCTGGACAAGGTCGAGGCGCTCGGTGACGAGGCGACGGGTGTCAACATCCTGCGCCGCGCGCTCGAGGAGCCGCTCCGCCAGATCGCCGCTAACGGCGGCATGGAGGGGTCGGTCGTCGTCGAGGCCGTTCGCAAGCTGAAGCCCGGCAACGGCTGGGATGCCCAGAAGGCCGAGTACACCGACATGTTCGTGGCCGGCATCATCGACCCTGCCAAGGTCACTCGCTCGGCACTCGAGAACGCCGCATCGGTGGCAGCCCTGCTGCTCACCACCGAGACGGTGGTCACCGACCTGCCCGAGAAGGAGAAGGCGCCGATGCCCGGCATGGGCGGCGGCGGAATGGGCGACTACTAAGCCCGTCCTCCACACGATTGGGAGAGCCCCGGCTTCGGCCGGGGCTCTGTCTGTGTCCGTTCGTCGATCCTGGCACCTGGCCGTTCGTCGTAGGGTTCGGATAGCACCCCACTGAGTGCCCCGTCGGAGGATTCACCGATGCGCTTCGTGCTCTTCACCTATCCCGATCCTGACTACGCAGCCCGCTGGGACGCCATGTCCGAGGAGGAGCGGGCTGACTCGCTCACTGAGCACTGATTGGATCTGCCAGCGGATTCAGCGACAATCGGCGCGGGTGAGCTCGTTCCCGGTTAGGCGCGGGCCGGCTCCGCCTCGACCACAGCGGAAGGGTCGATCGGCAGGCACTCCGGCAGGCTGGTTGCAGATGAGCGCGCCGGGCGGCCCTTCATGAAGGCGCCCACGTACACGCCACCCAGGATCACCGCCCCGCCCAGCACGAATGAGAGCGTGATCCGCTCATCGGTGAGCACGGCTGCCAGCGCCACCGTCACGAGTGGCATCAGCAGTGTCACGTAGGAGACGGCCGAGGCGGTCCAGCGCTGCAGGGTGAAGACGAACAGCGCGAACATCACCACTGAGCCAAACAGCACCAGGTAGCCAACCGCGGCCCAGGTCTCGGCCTGGCGCGGCAGCCCCACCGGTTCGCCGGCAACCAGCGACAGGACGAACAGCAGCGCGCCGCCGGTCAGCATGGCCACCGCATTGGTTCCGAACGGGTCGCTGCGCGGGATTGCCTTGACGATGACGGAGGATTCCGCGATGGCCACGGCCGCGAGCAAGATGAGCAGCAACGCGACGAGCGGCACGTCTGCGCTCAGCTGATCGACGAAGACGACGGCCACGCCCACGACGGCGATCAAGGCTCCGAGCATGCCCTGGAGATGGAAGCGCTCCTGACGGTGGGCGATCGCCAGGCCAAAGGTGAGCAGTGGTGTAAGCGCGATGAGAACCATGGCCGTGCCAGCCGGCACGTCGCGGAGGCCGACATAGGCGAAGCCATAGCTCGCCGCAAACCCCACGAGGCCGTACAGAGCGGCGCCTCCAAGGCTTCGACCACGGGGAAGCGTCTGGCGGGTGAGGACGACCACGAGCAGCATCAGCCCGCCGGCGGCGAGAAAGCGCATGGCCGCTCCCCAGAACGGGGCGAGCTCGGTGACGGTCAGCTTGACCGCAATCGCGTTGGCCCCGCCGAACAGGACAACGCCAGTGAATGCCAGGAGCGTCGCTTGGCCGGGGCGGGCGTTCGACGGCCGAATTTCGGACACGGTCCGCCCACTCTAGGCCGATGAGGGCAACGCGGCCAGCCCTTAGAATCAAGCTCAGCCATGTCCCCTCGAAGGGCCGCGCAGCCGGCCGCTCCCCCCGTTGTCGCCGCGTCCAGTAGCGGGGCCACACGTCCAACCCTCCTGAGCCCGGAAGAGATCCTGGCGCGACTCAACCCGCCCCAGGTCGAGGCGGTGTCGCACGTCAGGGGGCCGCTCCTGATCCTTGCCGGCGCCGGCTCCGGCAAGACGCGGGTGCTGGCGCACCGGGTCGCCTACCTGGTCGCCACCGGCACCAAGCCGTGGCAGATCGTGGCGGTCACCTTCACCAACAAGGCGGCCAACGAGATGCGGGAGCGGATCGCGGGGCTGATCGGCGAGGAGGCAGCCCGCGAGGCGACGATCGGCACCTTCCACGCCATCTGCGCTCGCATCCTACGGCGCGACGGCAACTCCATCGGTCTCACCAGGTCGTTCACAATCTACGATCGGGCTGACCAGGTGGCGATGGTCAAGGGGATCCTGCGTCGGCTGGACCTCGACGAGAAGGGATTTGCCCCCGCGGGAATGCTCGCCTGGATCGGGCAGCGCAAGGACGAGCTTGCCGACCCGGCCACCGCGGCAAGGCAGGCCGCGAACTATTACGACGAGACCGCCGCCCGGGTCTACGCCGCCTACCAGGAGCAGCTCAACGAGGACGACGCGGTCGACTTCGACGACCTGCTGATGCGCGCCGTCTTCCTGTTCGAGCAGCACCCCGAGATCCTGGCCCGCTATCAGGGACGCTGGCAGCAGATCCTGGTCGACGAATACCAGGACACCAACCGTGCGCAATACCTGCTCTGCAGCCTGCTGGCGGCCAAGCACGGCAACCTGGCAGTCGTGGGCGACGACGACCAGAGCATCTACTCCTGGCGTGGCGCGGACCTGCGCAACATCCTGGACTTCGAGCGGGACCACCCCACCACCAAGGTCGTGAAGCTGGAGCAGAACTACCGCTCCACGCAGA
>JBKKBV010000197.1:0-2671 GCA_046713375.1 Candidatus Limnocylindria bacterium | reverse complement strand
TCGATGTACACCAGGTACGGCTCGAATCGTTCGCGGTCGATCGCCCGCAGGATGGCGTCTGCGGAGCTGATGCTCACCTCGTGCTCGGCCGACTGGCCGCCCGCGAAGATGCCGACCCGGAGACGTGCGCTCACGCTCCACTACCCCCGCCGCCGGCGGCTGCCCAGTCCCCGACGAACTCGATCTCATACGCGAGGTCGATGCCGAAGCGGGCGCCGACCTCGGCGCGCACCCGGTCGCCCAGGGCTCGCACATCGGCCGCGCGTCCACCGCGATCGGTCACGATGAAATTCGCGTGGAGCGTGCTGACGCTGGCGGTGCCGACACGCATGCCCTTCAGCCCTGCCGCGTCGATCAGGCGACCGGCATGGTCACCCGCCGGATTGCGGAACACGCTGCCGGCATTCTGGTCAGCGAGCGGCTGGGTGGCGACGCGCTGAGCCTGGTGGTCCGCCACTCGCTCCGCGATCGCATCCGGCGCATCGGTGCCAAGGGTCAGCGTCGCGGCGACGACCACTGCGGGACTGTGCTTGAATCGAGATTCCCGATAGGCGAAGCCACAGGCGTCCGCGTCCAGCGTGTCGATGCTGCCGTCCGACGGTTCCCATGCCTCGACCGTCGCCACCACGTCCCGCATCTCGCGACCATGCGCGCCGGCGTTGGCCCAGACGGCCCCGCCCAGGGTGCCGGGGATGCTGGTGCCGAACTCGAGCCCGCCCAGGCCAGCGGCAATGCTGCGCCGGACGAGGAGCGCCATCGCGGCACCCGCGTCGGCGTGCATCCGCTCCCCGTCGATCGCCACGCTCCTGGCCCGGTTGCGGACGACGAGTCCGCGGATCCCTGCGTCGGCGACCACCAGGTCGCTGCCATTGCCCAAGACGAACCAGGGAACCTCCGCGTCGCGCGCGAGCGCCAACGCAGCCAGCAGCTCATCGCGGCTCTGCACCTCGACCAGCCGGTCGGCCGAGCCCCCCACCCGCAGCGTGTTGAGCGGGGCCATGGGCGCATCCGTGGCCAGGGCGATCTTCCGTCCGGCAGCCAGCTCGTCGAGGCGCTGGAGGTCGGCCGTCGTGATCGGCGCCATGGTCATCAACCTGCCGTCCCGGAAAGCGACGGCAGCGGTCGTCCCTCTGCCATGGCCAGCAGCTCCTCGGCCAGGCGTCGCGCAGCATCCGGCCGGGCCAGCGCCCTGGCGGCATGCCCGATGCGAGCTCGATGCCCGTCGTCAAGCAGCGCGGTTGCCTCGGCCACCAGCCGGTCGCCATTGAGCTCGGCGTCCGGCACCATGACGGCAGCGCCCTGGTTGACGAGCCAGGCGGCGTTCGCCTGCTGATGGCCGGCCGCGTGGGGATACGGGACCAGGATCGAGGCGACCCCTACGGCCGCCAGCTCGGCGCAGGTCGACGAGCCGGCACGGCCCAGCACGAGGTCGCTGGCGACCAGTGCCTCGGCCATGCGATCGGTCAGGAAGGCGATGGGCTCATAGCGCTTGCCGAGGCCCTCGGGAAGCCGGCCGCGGATGGCGGAAGCGGCAGCCATCCCCGCGGTCCCGGCCAGGTGCAGGATCCTCCAATCAGGCAGCAGCCGCTCAAGTGCGGCATCCAGGGCGGAGGTGATGCGCTCCACTGCCTGCGACCCCCCGAAGACGAGGAGCAGTCGCTCGTCTTGCTCCACCCCGAACGTCGCGCGTGCCGCGGCCCGGTCGATCCCATCGAACGACCGAATGGGGGTCCCCGAGACGAAGCTCCGGCCGGGAAACGATGCGAGCGTCGGGGGGAAGGAGACCGCCACGCGCGTCGCCATCCGGGCGACGGCGGCGGTCGCTCGGCCCGGGATCACGTTCCCCTCCCAGAGGAGGCTCGGAATGCCACGAGCGCGCGCCGCGGAGACGAGGGGAAGCGCCAGGTAGCCACCGGTCGTGAAGAGGGCGGCCGGACGCAGCCGGCCGAGCAGTCGCCATGCCTGGGGCAAGGACGCAGCCAGGCGGAGCGGGTCGAGCACGAGATGCAGGTCGGCTCCCGAGCTGCGCAGCGAACGAACCACCAGCTGGTGGTAGGGCAGCTCACCATTGGCGACGAGGGTGCGCTCGAGACCCCGCGCCCCGCCGATGTAGCTGACCTCAAGCTCGGGCTGCGCGTCGCGCAGTGCCCTTGCGACGGCCAGCGCGGGGAAGATGTGCCCGCCTGTCCCGCCGCCCGACACCGAACACCGCATCAAGCATTGATCCTGTCTGCGTGGTCTCGCGGGAGATCGACAGCAGAATGCCGACCGCCACGAGGTTGATGATGAGGGCCGAGCCACCGTAGCTGATGAACGGCAGCGGAATGCCGGTGACCGGCAGGAGCGCGGTGACGACCATCATGTTGATACAGGCCTGGGCCAGCAGCCAGGTCGTGATCCCGGCAGCCAGCAGGCCGGAGAAGGTATCGGGCGCCTGGATCGCGATGCGATAGCCCTGGTACGCCACCATCACGAACAGAGCCAGCACGGTCAGCGTCCCGATCAACCCCCACTCCTCGCCGATGATGGCAAAGATGAAGTCGGTCGATGGGGCGGGCAGGTAGAGATACTTCTGCCGGCTGGCGCCGAGGCCGGCGCCGGTGATGCCGCCGAGGGCCAGCGCCATCAGCGATTGCACCGCGTTGTAGCCGGTGTGCAGCGGGTCGCGGAA
>JBKKBV010000196.1:0-13397 GCA_046713375.1 Candidatus Limnocylindria bacterium | reverse complement strand
CCTGCATGGCATGCAGGGGGTCGGGGGTTCGAGTCCCCCCAGCTCCACCACCCCATTCGGTCAAGTCAGCGTGGTACCGCGAAGGCCCCCCTTCGTCCTGACGAGGCGGGGGCTTTGTCATACCTGTTGAACCAGCAGGACGAATGAGGACGACGTGGCCAGCATGACGATCACCGAGAGCCAGCCGCAGATGGCCCGAGATGGCCGGCCGTGGACGCTGCGCCCGGCCCGCCCGACCGATGCGCGGGCGCTGGCAAGCCTGTTCGCTGACGTGCGCCGCGAGGGACGCTGGCTGGTGACGCCTGCCTCGGCGGTGAGCCAGCCATCGGAGGCGTTCTATATCGGCGAGATGATTCGCGACTCGAGCAGCCTGGCGCTGGTGGCCGAGGCCGACGGCGACGTGGTGGGCAACGTGCTGGTCAGCGTTGAGCGTAGCGTAGTCAGCGACCACGTCGGCACACTGTCGATCTGCGTGGCGGACGGCTGGCGCGAGGTGGGGCTCGGCTCGGCGCTGGTCGAGGCAGCCCAGGGCTGGGCGGCCGAGCGGGGTCTGGCAAAGGTGGCGCTGGGAGTCTTTCCCGACAACGAGCGGGCCATCGCCGTGTACGAGCACGCCGGCTTCGAGCGCGAGGGGCTGCGCCGCCGCCAGTATCGCGTTCCGGATGGCGAGTATCGGGACGAGCTGTTGATGGCCTGGTTCCCGGCTGGAGCCCCGCAGTGAATGCCATGTCGCGTCCTGTGGATCCCGCGCGTGCGCGCGGCTTCGACGCTTGGGCCGTGCCCTACCGGATCGACCTGTGGATCGCGCGAAGGAGGGGAGCATGACAGCCGAGACGCCCACCACCTCACGAGCGGAGCGGTTCGACCCGCGGACCTACGAGGCGGGCTGGCGCGAGCGATGGGCCGCAGACGATCTGTATCGGGCCAATGACGACGACCCGCGCGACAAGCACTACCTGCTGACCATGTACCCGTACCCGTCGGGCGACCTGCACATCGGGCACTGGTATGCCGCCACGGGGCCGGACATCGTGGCGCGCATGCGACGCATGCAGGGGCTGAACGTCATGTTCCCGATGGGCTTCGACTCGTTCGGCCTGCCGGCCGAGAACGCGGCCATTGACCGTGGCGTGCATCCGTGGGAGTGGACCGAGACGAACGTCGAGCGGATGCGGAGCCAGTTCCGCTCGATGGGCTGCATGTTCGACTGGTCGCGCGAGGTGGTCACCAGCGACCCGGCCTACTACCGCTGGACCCAGTGGCTCTTCCTCATGTTCTTCCACGCCGGACTTGCGTATCGGGCCATGGCACCAGTCGACTGGTGCCCCAAGGACCAGGTGGTGCTGGCGCGCGAGCAGGTGGAGGGAGCGGATTGGCATTGCTGGCGCTGCGGGACGCCGGTCATCAAGCGCGACCTGGAGCAGTGGTTCCTGCGCACGACACGCTACGCGGATGAGCTGCTCGACTTCAGCAAGATCGACTGGCCGGAGCCGATCCGCCTGATGCAGACCAACTGGATCGGTCGCAGCGAGGGCGCCGAGGTCGACTTCGCAGCGGAGGCCGATGGAGTGGCCCCGATCCGCGTCTTCACCACCCGTCCCGACACCATCTTCGGAGCGACCTTCATGATCCTTGCACCGGAGCACCCCTCGGTCGCCGCACTGACCGGCGATGCCCAGCGGGCCGAGGTGGAGGCCTATGTGGCGGCCGCCCGGCGTGAGACCGAGATCGAGCGGATGGGCACCGAGCGGGATCGGAGCGGCGTCTTCATCGGCTCCTACGCGGTCAACCCCATGACCGGGGAGCGAATCCCGATCTGGATCGCCGACTACGTGCTGCCCACCTACGGGACCGGGGCGGTGATGGGTGTCCCTGCCCACGATGACCGCGACTATGACTTCGCGAGGCGCTACGACCTGTCGATCCGCTACGTGGTGGCCCCCCGCACCGGCTCGCTGCCGGAGGGAGGGGCCTTCCTGCCGCACACCCAAGACGAGGTGCTGGTCGACTCCGGCGACTTCACCGGCATGGCCGCCTCCGATGCGATCGCGGCCATCACCGAGGAGCTGGCCGAGCGGGGGCAGGGCGAGGCCGCGATCACGTACAAGATCCGCGACTGGCTGATCAGCCGGCAGCGCTACTGGGGCGCACCCATCCCGATCGTGTACTGCGACGAGCACGGACCGCAGCCGGTGCCGGAGGACCAGCTGCCGGTGCTGCTGCCGCGGGAGGTGGACTTCGCCCCCACTGGCGTCAGCCCGCTGCAGTCCCATGCCGAGTTCCTGGACGCCTCCTGCCCGGTCTGCGGCAAGCCGGCGCGGCGCGAGACCGACACGATGGACACCTTCGTCGACTCGGCCTGGTATTTCCTGCGCTACTGCTCTCCGCACGACGAGACGCAGGCCTGGGACCCGGTGGCGGTGATGCGCTGGATGCCGGTCGACCTGTACACCGGCGGCGCCGAGCACGCGGTCCTGCACCTGATGTACTCGCGCTTCTTCGTCAAGGCGCTGCGCGACATGCACCTGCTGGATATCGACGAGCCGTTCACCGCCCTGCGCAACCAGGGGCAGATCCTTGGCGCCGACCATCACCGCATGAGCAAGTCGCGCGGCAACGTCGTCAACCCGGACGACCTGACCTCGCACTTCGGCTCGGACACGGTGCGCTGCTTCCTGATGTTCATCGGGCCGTGGGACCAGGGCGGGCCATGGAACCCGTCGAGCATCGAGGGGGTGCATCGCTTCCTGGGACGGGTGTGGGGCGTAGCGCAGGCCGCTGGCTCGGGGCCGAACAGCGGAGAGACGCGGGGCCTGCGGCAGGCCACCCATCGGGCCATCAAGGAGGTCAGCGAGGATTACGCCGAGTTCCACTTCAACACGGCGCTCTCCAGGCTGATGGAGCTGACCAACGCAATGGGCAGCGCGCGTGACGACGGCCTGACCGGGACCGATGCCTATGCCGAGGCGGTCGACACGCTGCTGCTGCTGCTCGCGCCGATGGCGCCGCACATCAGCGAGGAGCTCTGGTCGCGGCGCGGCAAGCCGTACAGCATCCACCAGCAGGCCTGGCCGGCCTTCGACCCCGCACTGGTCGTCTCCGAGGTGATCGAGCTGCCGGTGCAGGTCGACGGCAAGCTGCGCGACCGACTGTCGGTGGCGCCTGATACGGCTCCCGAGGAGATCGAGCGGCTGGCGCTGGCCAGTGAGCGGGTGCAGGCCTACCTGAAGGGGCGCGCGCCGCGCAAGGTGGTGCAGATTCCCTGTCGCCTGGTGAACATCGTCACCCCTGGGGAGTAGCCTGCGCGACGCCGATGAGCCGGCGGTAAGGCGCGGGTAAGACCGCCGCCGCTAGGCTGCGCGTCCTGCTTCCGGAGCCCGGGGTCGAGTGCCCGGACGCCGGGCTTCGGACAGGTCTCCACTCCGCTCGCCTCCCGCGACCGGAGAGCGCCCCGTGACGATTGGTGACCGGATTGCCGTCGCAGCGCTGGCGACCGCCCTGGTGGCGGTGGGGCTCGGCGCTTGGCTGCTGCTCGCAGCCGGTGCGGCCCCCTCGACCCCGGAGGACGTGCTGGATCCCTTCGGCGAACCCTCGGCCTCGGCGGTCGCCCTTTCATCGGAGCGGTTGGTGGTGGACGTCGAGGGTGCCGTCCTGCGTCCGGGCATATTCGAGCTGCCGGCAGGCTCACGCGTGGCGGACGCCATCGAGGCGGCAGGCGGCTACGGTCCTCACGTGGACCTGGTGGCAGCCGCGGCCCAGGTCAATCTGGCGGCCGTCCTGCGCGACGGGGAGCAGATCGTGGTGCCGCTCGTCGGCGCGGCGAGTGGTGGAACGGCCGCGAATGGCGGCGGTGGCGGGTTGGTGGACCTGAATGGTGCGAGCCCCGAGGAGCTCGATGCGCTGCCCGGGATCGGCCCGGTCACGGTCCAGAAGATCGTCGCCGCCCGGAGCGAGCGGCCGTTCCGCTCGCTCGAGGAGATGGTGACCCGCAAGGTCTTGACCAACGCCCAGGTGGACAAGATCCGCGACCTCGTCACTCTCGGCTGACGGCCCTCACACCACGTGGCCACCCAGCTGGCGCTCCCGGGAGCGCTCATCGGCCTCGCCGCCGGGATTCTCTGCGCCGACGCAAACAAAGGAATGGCCGCGATCAGCATCGGCGCGGTTGGCGGCGCGGTGGGCGCCCTGCTTCTCGCCTTCCGGCGGCCGTGGATCGGCATCGCGTGCGCCGCCCTCGGCCTTGGCTTGCTGCTCGGCGCCTGGCGCGGCACCGCGGCGACGATGCCGATGGGTCCCGGCAGCGTTGCCGGCCTGATCGACCGCGGGGAGGTTGAGCTCGCAGGCACCGTCATGGACGACCCACGGCCGCGGGGGTCGACGCAGCAGGTGGTGCTGGAAGAAGTGGTCGCACGACTGGAGGGGCGTGCCCTCCCGCTGCGCGGTCGGCTGCTCGCGACCCTGCCGCGCAGCGTGACACTCGCGGTCGGACTACGCGTCGTGCTGACGGCTGCGATCGAGGCGCCGGCCGCGTTCGATGGCTTCGACTACCCCGCGTACCTGGCCCGCCAGGGGATCGGCGGCCTGCTTCGTGCGCGCGAAGCCCGCGTCCCCGACGGCCCGGCACGCTCGGGGCCGGCCCAGATCGCCGCGGCGGCGCGGGGTTGGCTGCTCGGCGGCTTGAACGAAATGGTGCCAGAACCGGAGGCCGCACTCGGCGCCGGAATCCTGCTGGGGGTGAGGAGCAGCATCGCGCCCGAGGTCGCGGATGCGTTTGCCGTGGCGGGCTTGACCCACGTCGTCGCCATCTCCGGCTGGAACATCGCCATCGTGGCCGCGATCGTCGGGGCGCTCCTGCGGCCGCTCGAGGAGCGTCGGGGCGGTCGTTGGCTGGCGCCCTCAGCTGCCGCAGCCACGATCGCCGCCTACGTGGTGCTGACCGGCGCCTCGCCGTCGGTGGTGCGCGCCGCATTGATGGCCGGGGCGATGATGGTCGCCCGGTTCGGAGGGTCACGCGCTCACGCCGCCTCCGCCTTGTGTATGGCGGCGGTGGTCATGCTCATCGCGGCGCCATCGGTGCTGTGGGATGTCGGCTTCCAGCTGTCGGCCCTGGCGACGGCCGGTTTGATCCTCTTCGGCAGCTCGATCGAGGGACGGCTCGAGAGCTGGCCGGCGTGGCTGCGCGAGCCGGTGGCGCTCACGATTGCGGCGCAGCTCACCACGCTGCCGGTGGTTGTCGGCAGCTTCGGGCGGCTCTCGCTGGTCGCGCCCGCCGCCAATGTCGTGGTGGTTCCGCTCGTGCCGCTGGTGATGCTGCTGTGTGCGATCGCCGCGCCGCTGGGGGCAATCGCCTCCGCGCTGCAGATCGCCCCGCTCACCGAGATGCTGCGCTGGGCGGTCGGAGGGGCCGCCTGGCTCGTGTTGCGCGCCATGATCGTCGCGGGACAGGCCGCTGCATCCATCCCGTTCGCGTCGGTGGCGGTGGCTGCGCCAGGCTGGCTGGCACTGGGCTGGTATCCAGCCCTGGCAATGGCTTGGCGGCATGTTGCTAGGCCAGCCGAGCGGGAAACCGATCAGGACGAAATCCTGCCCCTCCGACCATCGCGAAAGCGATCACCCTTCCTCGCTCGAGCCCTTGGGTTTACGCGCTTAGTGTTCAAGCAGCTGGCTCGGCCGATCGCAGGACTGACAGCCGCGGGCGCGCTCCTCGCCGTGCTGACGCTGACCAGCCAGCCCGACGGCCGCTTGCACCTGGTCGTGCTCGATGTTGGGCAGGGAGACGCCATCCTCGTGACCGCGCCATCTGGCGCCACGATGCTGGTCGACGGCGGGCCGGACCCCGATCTCCTCCTTCGGCGCCTGGGCGAGCGCCTGCCATGGTGGCAGCGTCGCATCGACGTCATGATCCTGACCCACCCGCACGAGGACCACATCGCCGGACTGGTGGCCGCCCTGGAGCGCTACCAGGTTGGGCTCATCCTGCATGCGGGCCGCGAGTACGAGAACCCGACGCATCCGCGCTTCATCCTGCGGGCGCGGGCCGAGCCCGGGGGGCGCACTGTCGCCGCACGAGCCGGTGCAAGGCTGACGCTGGATCGCACGACGACGGTCACCCTTCTCTACCCGGGCGCGGACGATGTTGCCGGCCCTCTGCCCGGAAGCGACATCAACAACGCGTCGGTGGTTGGCCTGCTGCGCAGGGGCGGTTTCACCGCACTGCTCACCGGCGATGCGGAGATGCCGGTCGAGGCCCTGCTTGCGGAACGTGGGCTCCTGACCCGGATTGACGTGCTGAAGGTCGGCCATCACGGCTCCCACTCGAGCACCGGGCCAGCCCTGCTGGATGCGACCCGTCCCGGTGCCGCCCTCATCTCGGCTGGTGTCAGCAACGACTACGGGCACCCTCACCCGGTGACACTCGACAGTTTGCATGGGGTCCCCGGCCTTCGCGTGCATCGGACGGATCTGGAGGGCAACCTTGAGGTGCTCACCGATGGCATCCGTTACCAGGTGACCAGTCGCGCGGGCACGGACCCTTGGCGCCCGGTGGTCGCACGGGCGATCACGACCATCCGGCCGGCGGGTAGCATCGGGGCATGGCCGTACCCACCACCGCCGAGGCCGAGCTGCTGCTTGCCTCCTTCGACCTCCCGGATGGGATCGTTGACCACTCGCGAGGCGTCCGTCGGGTCGCCGCCGAGGCGGCACGGCTCCTCGCGGCTGCCGGCGTTGAGGTCGATCCGCACCTCGTCGCGGTCGCCGCCCTGCTGCACGATGTTGACAAGCCAATGACCAGAGGCGACGGCGAGGATCACGGGCTGGTCGGCGCGCGATTGCTGGCCGAGCGCGGATTTCCGGAGCTGGCGGAGCCCATCGCCTCCCATCCCATCGGTTGCCTTCTCGATCCGTCGCGGGCACCGCGCGGTTGGGCTTCGGTGGCGGTGGCCGTCGCCGATCGGCACGTGGCGCAGGAATTCGTGAGCATTGACGAGCGGATCGACGACCAGGCCCGTCGCTACCCCGACTACCGGGCGAGCCTCGAGGACGCGCGCGCGCCGGCGCACGCCATGCAGGCAGACCTGGCCGCGGCCGCGGGATTGAGCGTTGATGAGCTCGAGGCGCGCCTGCGCGCCGCCTGGGCGGAGGGACAGGCGGGATGACGCTCCTCTTCGTCCATGGCGATGACGATTTCGGGATCGGCCAGTCGCTGAGCGCCTTCGCGGCGAGCGTCGATGTCGCGGAGCGGACCGACATCACGCCCGAGCGGAGTCCCGATGAGGCTGCCATCGACCGCGCCCGGATCGAGTCGGCCACGGTGGGCATGTTCGGCGCTCACCTGGTCGTGCTGCACCAGCCGATCTTCGCCGCCGGACGCTCCAACGCGGCAACCGACAGGCTGCTCGCCCTGGTGACCGAGCTGCCGGACGGTGCGGCGCTGGCGCTCGCCGAGCTCCGGCCGTCCCGCGACGCCGGCCGCCCGCCGGCATTGCTGCCGCGGATCATCGAGGCGGTCGTGGCGCGAGGCGGAACCGTCGAGGAACGGGCCACGCCCCGACGCAATCAGCTCCAGGGCTGGATTCGCGCGCAGGCCGAGGTCCTCGGCGTGGCGATCGAGCCGCGAGCCGCCGCAGTCCTGGCCGAGCGCATCGGCGGCGCCATCTGGGAGTCGGACATCGAGCGCGGGCAACAGACCCGGGTGGCGGACGGCGAGCTGCGCAAATTGGCGACCTACGCCGGCGCTCGCGCCATCACCCCCGCGGACATTGACGCGCTGGTCACTGACACGCGACCTGCGAGCGTGTTCGCGATCACCAATGCCATCGACCGCCGCGAGCCGGCGGCCGCGGCGGCCGCGATCGAGCGGGCCATCGGGGAGGGGCAGCCGGTGCTCAGGATCCTGGCGGCGCTGGAGGGCCGGATCGCCGACCTGATCGTGGCCCGTGACATGAGCGCCAGCGGCGCCACCCCGCAGGAGCTGACCAAGCGGGTCGGACGCGGCAATGCGCGGATGGCCGAGCGGATCGCCGAGTCGGCGCGTCGCTACTCGGGGGCTGAGCTGGAGCGGATGCTGCGCGGCCTGTTCGAGGCCGACCTGTCGATCAAGGCCAACGAGATGGAAGAGGAGCCGGCGCTGGTCGCCTGGCTGGGGGAATACCTGCTGGCCACGCGTCCGACGCGGGGCTGAGGGATCGGCCTAGGCGGCGCCCGCGCGCAGGACCCGGTCGCTCTGGATGGCGAAGGTGCACTGTGCCTCCGAGAGGCCAAGGATCCCGATCAGCTGGCGGTCGACGTAGAGCTGGCGGCAGGGCACGCACAGGGCGCCGGGGATGGCGAAGAAGAGTCGCTCCTCGGCGGCCGTGTCGCGAAACGAGGTGTCGAAGACGCTGGTCAGCAGGCCGCCGAGGCAGAAGCGGCACGACTCTGTCGGCGTTTTCTCGCTCGTCTGCTCAATGGCGTGCTCGTCCATGGCCCGAGCATGGAAGCGGCCCCCCATCGGCTCAATAGGAGGTCCGGTGCACCGGGAGTGGTACCCGGGTAGTACCTGCGGAGCGGGTCAGACCAGGCGGACGACCTGGGCGGCGTGGCTCCACAGCCGCTCGAGGCCGTAGAACTCGCGCTCCTCGGGGGCGAAGAGATGGACGATCACGGCCCCATAGTCGAGCAGAACCCAGCGAGCGGCGCCGCGCCCCTCCATGCCGATGGGACGGATCCCCTCATCGCGCAGCTCGTCGATGATCCCATTGGCCAGCGACTGGAGCTGACGATCGCTGCGGCCGGTGCAGATCACGAAGTAATCGGCCATGGTCGTCACCTCGGTCGTCCGCAGCATGACGATGTCGACCGCCTTCCTGTCGGAGGCGAGGTCCACGATCCGATGCGCGAGGTCGCCGGGATCGATGGCCGTCAGCCCGTCTGCGCGCTCCTCTATGGTTTCTCCCTTCGATACAGGCCACGGGCCGCGATCAGCTCCTCCACGGCCCGCGGGACAAGGTAGCGGATGGGACGGCCCGCCGCCACCCGCGCCCGGATGTCGGAGCTGCTGACGTCGAGCGACGGGCCATCCAGCAGGTGGATGCGCGCCGCAGCTGCGCCGAAGCGCTCGCGCAACGCTTCTCGTTCCGGCAGCGGCGTTCCGGGGCGCGGCCCCACCGCCCATTCGGCCAGCTCGAGCAGCCGATCCGGCTGGCGCCAGGTGTCGATCTCCGCGAACGAATCGGCGGCCATGATCAGCACCAGCCTGACCTCCTTGCCGAGATCGGCGCGGAGCTGCACCAGCGAGTCCACCGTGTACGAGGGCCCGGGGCGCTCCATCTCCACCAGTGACAGGTCGAGACCCGGATCGCCGCCGATCGCCAGCCGGGTCATCATCACCCGGTCGGCGGCGTTGCTGATGGCCCGGCGACCCTTGTGCGGCGGACGCGCGGCAGGCATCAGCAGGACGTGGCCGAGACCCAGGCTGTCGGCGGCCAGGGTGGCCAGCCAGAGGTGGCCGATGTGGGGCGGATCGAAGGTGCCGCCCAGGATCCCGACCTTCCTGGCTCGCCCCCGTCGCCTGGGTTGGGCCGCGGGTTCGGGTGCCGCGTCGCTCGGCTCGGATGCGCGTCGCGTCGAGTTTGCGGCAAGCACCGCCACGCCCCTCAATCCTCGTCTCCCCACTCCAGCTCGACTGAGCCGATGCGCACCATCGTCCCGCTGCGTGCGCCCAGCCGTCGCAGCTCGGCGTCGATCCCCATCCGTTCCAGGGTGCGCTGGAATCGATCGCGCGATTCGTCGTTCTCGAAGTTTGTGCGCGCGGCGCTCGTCTCGATGCCCCGGCCCCGTACGCGGAGGCCGTCTGCTTCCGCAATCACCTGCCACCCGGCATCGAGCGGATCGAAGCGATGCAGGCGCACGGCACCCGGCGCTGGCCGGGCGCCGGAGGCGCGATGGGATTCGTCGAGCGCCTCGGCCAGCGTCGTTCGCAGGTCCGACAGCCCGGTGCCGGCGTTGGCGGAGACGGCAATCGGCCTGGCGCCGGTCGCCCGCAGCGTTCGGCGGATGCCCGGCCACGCGGCGTGCACCTCGGGCAGGTCCTGCTTGGTGACGACCATCGGCATCGGCCGCTGCATGAGCGATGGGTCATGCTCGCGCAGCTCGGCCTCGACGGCCTGCCAATCGCCGACCGGGTCGGCAGCCGCTCCGTCGACGACCGCCACCAGCACGCGGGTCCGCTCGGCGTGGCGCAGGAAGGCATGTCCCAGCCCACGACCCTCGGAGGCACCCTCGATCAGGCCCGGCAGGTCGGCGATCACGACGTGACGCTCCTCGTCGAGCTCGATCACGCCCAGGTTGGGCCGGATGGTGGTAAACGGGTAGTCACCGACCTCGGGCGTGGCGGCGGTCAGCGCCGCCAGGAGCGAGGACTTCCCGGCGTTGGGCGCTCCCACCAGTCCGATGTCGGCGATCAGCTTCAGCTCGAGCTCGACCCAGCGCGATTCGCCGGGCTCGCCTTTCTGGGCGTGCGTTGGCGCCTGGTGAGTTGAGCTGACGAAATGGACATTGCCGCGTCCGCCGCGTCCGCCGCGTGCGACCACCAGCCGCTCGCCGGGGGCGAGCAGCTCCCCGAGGAGAGCAGCGTCAGGGACGGGCTCGTCGCCAGTCGCCGCCAGTCGCACCACGGTCCCGGGTGGAACGGGCACGACCACGTCACCAGCGTTCTTGCCGTGCGCCTTGCGGCCCGCACCGCGACCACCCGGCTTGGCCCGATGGTGCCGGCGATGGCGCAGGTCGCCAAGGGTGGTCATCCCGGGATCGACGATCAGGACCACGGCGCCGCCGGAGCCACCGTCCCCTCCGTCTGGTCCGCCGCGCGGGACATGCGCCTCGTGCCGAAATGACGCCGATCCGTCGCCACCAGCACCGCCGGCCACGAAGATCCGAACCTGGTCAGCGAACATCGGTGACCGATCGCGGGAGCCGCGATCGGGGCTAGAGGTAGCGCAGGGGGTTGACGATGGCCCCGCCGACCACGACCGTCAACATGACATGCGGACCGGTGCAGACACCGGTGCAGCCGATCGCGGCAATCCCCTGCCCGGCGGTGACTGCTGTGCCCTTGGCGACCCACAGGCTGCCGAGGTGGTTGTAGGAAGTGACGATCCCGTTGCCATGGTCGATGGTCATCACCAGGCCGCCGCCGTTGCTCTTCCAGCCGGAAAACGTCACCGTTCCGGTACCTGCCGCGATCACCGTGCTGCCGGTCGGGGCGGCGATGTCCAGCCCCTTGTGGTACGAGCTGTAGTACTGGGTGATGACGCCGCCTGGGACGGGCCACAGGAGCTGTCCCGTGCCGACGACCGGTGCGGCCTTGACGTATACGGGCTTCGGGGCCGGCGGAGGCGGTGGCGGGGGCGGAGCGACCGGCGTGGGGAGTGGAGTGAAGACTGGCACTTCGGCTCGGGCCCCACGCTCTGGTAGCAGGTCGGGGCTCTCGGGCTCCGGGACGAGGTCGAAGCGGACCGCCTCCTGCGCGAAGAACGCGGCGTCGGCTCCCTGGGCCACGGCGACGAGTCCGAAGGGGAAGCCACGCTGACTGCTGGCGGTGGTTGAGCCGACGGCCGTTACGCGCACGCCAACGACGACGGTCACCGCCAGGAGAGCGAGCACGGCGAGATGTGAGACCGCTCGGGCAGTTGGTCGCTCGTCGGTCGCGCGGCGCGAAGGCCGTCGCTGATCGGGCAATACAGAAGCTCCCGCGGTTGCATTCCTTGGTTCTCTGGTGCCCGACCCCGCTCTTCCCACCGGCACGGGCGACGTCGCCGGCCAAGAGTCGTGCGCACCGATGGTAGCAGCGCCGTTAAGGGACGGTCAACCTTGGCGGCGGACCATTCGGGCAGGCGCCAGTAGTCATATCGGGGTCCTATGGACCGCTCGTCGACAGCTGCAACGGTGGTGATCCGAGGTCGCTGAAGGACGCGCCGGCGTCGCTGAGCGTGACCCACAACATCCCCCGTTCCGCGACCGCGACGTCCAGTTCGATCACAAGTACGACCGATTGGCCCGGCGCCAGGGCCGGGACATCGAGGCCCAGGTCATCGAGCCCATCGGGCGCCTGGCGGAGATAGGGCTCCCCGCTCTGCTCCCAGCCGGCAAGCACGCGAAGATCGTCTGGCCATTGCTCGATGCCGGTATTCGTCAGGCGCACCGGCAGCCCCTGAGCCAGCTCGGCGCGGGGGAGTCCTGGCGCCCAGAAGGGCGGCCCGCTGCCATCAACTGCCGGGGGTACGGTGCCCGCATCCCCACCCGGCAGCAGCGCGTCGAGGCGTACCGCTATCGGCCGGTCGGACAAATAGGCCGTGAGGGCGTTGACCACCCCCTGCGCCGCCGCGGCCTGCCCAGCCGGCGACAGCAGCAGATCATGCTCCGCAGGGAGTGTGATGGAGCCGACCTCGCTCAGGACCGCCGGCATCAGCGCCCCACGCGTCGGCTGCTTCAAGGGGTCCGGCCGCTCCGTGGTCAACTCGAAGAGTGGCGGTGCCACGATGTAGAAGTTGACCGCCGAGATGCCGCGATCCTGGCGCTCGTACGATGCGAGCGGGTCCAGGGCCGCGACCACGTCGTCCTGCATCGTCCGCGCCAGGCGCTGGGTGGCGCTCGGCCCCCAGGGCGTCTCATCGGTGTAGTAGGTCTGGGTGGCGGCGATCTCGAAGACGACCCCGTTCTGGGTGAGCGAGTTGACGTGGATGCTGATCAGGACGTCGGCGCGAGCGAGGTTGACGAGGTCCAGGCGAGCCTGCAGCTCATCCCGCATGCGGGTCTTGCCCTCCGGATCGAAGCCTGCCTCCGCGTCCCCATTGACATCGCGGAACGGCGGCCCGTGGCAGCCCAGTTCCGGATAGTCGTCACCAGCGAGCGCCACATCCGTCTCACGCGTCATCACGACCGTGATCCCCTGCTGCTCCAGCAGGCGCTTGAGCCCCATGCCGATGGCCAGAGTCATCACCTTCTCGCTGGACGCGACGCCTCGCTCAAGCGGGTCGGGGACTCCCCAGTCCAGGCAGCCACCATGACCGGGGTCGATCGCCACCACGATGGCGCCTGGATTCGGCTCGTAGACGCTGCTCGAGGAGCCGGGCGCCGGGACCACCCCGCCGATCTGCGGGCTGGGAACGGTCGACGGCGACGGTTGGACCGATGTGGTCCCGCTCTGGCTCGGCGTGGGCGGCCCGCAGGCTGAAAGGAGGAGGGCGCCCCCCAGCAGCGCGGCGACCTGGCGACGCGCGGGGTGCAGCATGTGAAGGAGGCGGGTCAGCGCTCGGAGGCTTCGACGCTCTTGCTGAGCGAGACGAGGAACTCGGCGTTGTTCGTCGTCTTGCCGAGCCGCTGCATGAGGAGCTCGATGCCCTCGTTGGGACCGACCG
>JBKKBV010000195.1:0-10284 GCA_046713375.1 Candidatus Limnocylindria bacterium | reverse complement strand
GACTCGGCGGCCAGCACCTGCTGGGTTCGGAGGGCGAGCCGGGCGGTCGCGGGGGTCGGCAGCCCCAACGCTTCGTCGGAGGCGTTGGTGTGGAGGCTCTGGGCTCCGCCCAGGATGGCGGACAGCGCCTGCACGGTGGTGCGCACCACGTTCGTCTCCGGCTGCTGGGCGGTGAGCGTGCTGCCGCCCGTCTGCACGTGGAAGCGCATCGCCATGCTGCGCGGGTCGCGAGCATGGAAGCGGTCGCGCGCCACGCGTGCCCAGGCGGCGCGGGCGGCACGGAACTTGGCCGCCTCCTCGAACAGGTCGTTGTGCGCCGCGAAGAAGAAGGAGAGGCGCGGGGCGAAGTCATCGAAGACCATCCCGGCGGCGATCGCGGCCTCGGAATAGGCGACGGCGTCGGCGATGGTGAAGGCGACCTCCTGCACCGCCGTCGCTCCCGCCTCGCGCATGTGGTAGCCGCTGATGCTGATCGTGTTCCACGCGGGCAGCTCAGCCCGGCAGTAGGCAAAGGTGTCCGTCACCAGGCGCATCGAGGGAACCGGTGGATAGATATAGGTCCCGCGCGCGATGTACTCCTTGAGGATGTCGTTCTGGATCGTGCCCCGCAGCACGCCGGGGTCGATCCCCTGCCGGCGTGCCACCGTCTCGTACAGGACCAGCAGGATGGCTGCCGTGGCGTTGATGGTCATGCTGGTGCTCACCGCGTCGAGCCGGATGCCGTCGAAGAGGGCCTCCATGTCGGCGATCGTGTCGATCGGCACCCCCACCCGGCCGACCTCCCCGACCGCCATCGGATCGTCGCTGTCGTACCCCATCTGCGTCGGCAGGTCGAAGGCGACCGAGAGGCCGGTCTGGCCGCTGGCCAGCAGGTAGCGGAAGCGACGGTTCGTCTCCTGGGCCGAGCCGAAGCCCGCGTATTGGCGCATCGTCCACGGCCGCGCAACGTAGCCGCCAGCATGAATGCCGCGGGTGAACGGATAGGCGCCGGGCTCTTCGGCCGCGTGGGCCGCATCAAGGTCGCCAGCCCGGTACACGGGTCGGATCTCGATCCCCGAGGTGGACCGATGCGGAGGCCGCGCAGCACGCTCGGGGTCGCTCATCGCCGCCGATTGTACGAGGCGGGCGATCCTGGCCCTCGCTACTCGATGCGCAGCAGCGGCGTGCCGGCGGCAACCGCCTGGCCAGCAACGACCTCGACCGCCGTTACTCGCCCTGCCTGCGGCGCGCGGACCTCGTTCTGCATCTTCATGGCCTCGATGGTCAGGAGGGTCGCGCCCGATGACACCTCGTCCCCCTCCCGCACCGCGATCCCCACCACCAGCCCGGGGAGCGTCGCACGCACCTCGATCGGGCCATCGCGCCGCCCTGACGCGGACTCGGCCTCGGCCAGGACACGCTCCCGCCAGGAGCGCACCGCGACCGGGATACGGCGCCCGCGAAGCGTCACCACCCAGTCCGCGCCCGAGCCCTCGACGAGGCAGACCTCGGACCGCGACCCATAGCTCAGCCGGGCGAGACCGGCATCGGCGTCGAGCCAGATGACGGTCCAACCGGCCGCCGGCTGGATGGGACTGGCATCGATGCTCAGCTCGTAGTCGCTCATCCGGGCCGCCGCCGGCCCACCGCCTCGCGACGTGCCACCTGCTGCCAGGCAGTCTGGGTGGTTGAAGCACCGACCGCGGCTGCTGTCGAAGGCCCCCCGACTGAGCGTTCGCGCGCCCGCCGGGCAACCTCCGCCGCCAGCGAGCGCTCCTCATCGGTCAATGCCGGACCGTCTCTCCACTCGTCCTCGATGAACCCGGTGTCATAGGCACCGGTCAGGAAGGCCGGTTGGTCGACCAGCCAGCGCATGAACGACAGGTCGGTCTGAACCCCGCCGATCGCGGTCTCGTCGAGGGCTCTCCGCAGGCGCGCGACCGCTGCTGGCCGGTTCTCCGCGTGCACCATCAGCTTGGCCAGGAGCGGGTCGTATTCGACCGGAAGGGGCATGTCGGCGGCGACGCCCGCGTCGACGCGAATCCCGGGACCCTCCGGCATCCGCCAGCCCGTGATGCTGCCCGAGACCGGGGCGAAGCGCTGGTGCGGATCCTCCGCGTAGACGCGCGCCTCGATGGCGTGCCCAAGCGGCTCTGAGGCCAGGACCGATTCGGAGAGGTGCTCCCCGGCGGCCACGCGGATCTGCCAGGCCACCAGGTCGAGGCCGGTTACCAGCTCCGTCACTCCGTGCTCGACCTGGAGGCGGGTGTTCATCTCCAGGAAGTAGTGGCCGCCATCCGCATCCACCAGGAACTCAACGGTCGCCGCGCTGTGAAACGCGACCGTGGCGGCGACGCGCCGGGCGCTCTCGGCCAGCTCTGCGCGCAGGCCCGGACTGACCGCCGGCGAGGGCGACTCCTCGACCAGCTTCTGGTGCCGTCGCTGGATGCTGCACTCTCGCTCGCCGAGGACCGCCAGGCTCCCGTGCCGATCGCCGAGCAGCTGGACCTCGACGTGCCGTGCCGGCGAGATCAGGCGCTCGAGGTAGATGGTGCCGTCGCCGAAGGCCGCCAGCGCTTCCCGCGCGGCGCCGGGCAGCGCAGCCTCCAGCTCGGCGCGGTCCCCGACTCGTCGCATCCCGCGACCGCCACCCCCGGCCGCGGCCTTCAGCAGTGCGGGGAAGCCGACGTCGCTCAGGTCGACATGCGACACCGATCCGTCGCCGTCCGCGACCAGCGGCACCAACAGGCCCGGGACGATCGGCACGCCGGCGGCTGCCACCGACCGTCGGGCCGCCAGCTTGTCGCCGAGTGATTCCAGCGTCGCCGGCGGCGGCCCGACAAAGGCGAGCCCGGCATCCTCGACGGCGCGGGCAAAGGCCGCATTCTCCGACAGGAATCCATAACCAGGGTGGATCGCGGCGACCCCCGAGCGGGCCGCCGCCGCCATCACGGCGTCGATCGACAGGTAGGAGTCGGCGGCCGGCGCCGGACCGATCCGCTCGGAACGATCGGCGAGGCGGGTATGCAGCGCATCCGCGTCTGCGTCGCTATAGGTCGCGACCGACTCGATCCCGAGGTCGCGGCAGGCGCGGATGATGCGGACCGCAATCTCGCCGCGGTTGGCAACGAGGAGTCGGTGAAACGGTGGCCCGTCTTTGCGCAAAGACGAGGCGTCAGAGCGGGATGTTGCCATGCTTGCGAGCGGGCACCGCTTGACGCTTTCCCTGGAGCATGGCCAGCGCGTCGACGACCCGTGCCCGTGTCTCGGACGGGAGGATCACCTCGTCCACATAGCCTCTCGCCGCCGCAACGTAGGGGTTTGCAAAGCGAGCCTCGTATTCCTTGACCAGGCTCGCCCGTTCCGCAACCTGGTCGGAGGCTTCGGCGATCCACTCGCGAAAGATGATGTTGACTGCTCCCTCGACACCCATCACCGCGATCTCCGCAGTCGGCCAGGCGAAGTTGAGATCGCCGCGAACGTGCTTGCTGCTCATGACGTCGTACGCGCCGCCATACGCCTTGCGCGTGATCACCGTGACCTTCGGCACCGTCGCCTCGCAGTACGCATACAGCAGCTTTGCGCCGTGGCGGATGATGCCCCGATGCTCCTGGTCGACTCCCGGCAGGAAGCCGGGTACATCGACAAGCGTGAGCAGTGGAACATTGAAGCAGTCACAGAAGCGGACGAAGCGCGCCGCCTTGTCGGACGCGTCGATGTCGAGCACTCCGGCCAGCACCTCGGGCTGCTGCGCGACAACACCGACACTTCGGCCCTCGACCCTTGCGAAGCCGCAGATGACATTCCGCGCAAAGAGCGCGTGCACCTCGGTGAACGATTTCGCGTCCACGATCCCACCGATCACGCGACGCATGTCGTAGGAGCGCTGTGCGGAATCGGGCACCAGCGCATCCAGATCGGCGCCGCTGACCTCTGGCGGCTGCCACTCCGCGGCGATGGGCGGCGGGTCGATGTTGTTCTGCGGCATGTAGCTGAGAATCCGTCGTGTCAGCTCCATGGCCTGCGGCTCCCCCTCCGCCAGGAAATGCGCAACGCCGCTCGTCTCGTTGTGGACCCGCGCGCCGCCGAGCCCCTCCAGGTCAATCTCTTCGTGCGTCACCGTCTTCACGACGTTAGGCCCCGTCACAAACATGTAGCTGCTGCCATCGACCATGACCGTAAAGTCGGTGATCGCCGGCGAATAGACCGCGCCGCCGGCGCAGGGGCCCATCACCACGGAGATCTGTGGGACGACCCCCGACGCGAGGGTATTGCGCAGGAATATCTCGGCGTAGCCTCCCAGTGACGCGACCCCCTCCTGGATCCGCGCTCCGCCCGAGTCCGACAGACCGATGATCGGTGCGCCGGTGCTCATTGCAAGGTCCATCACCTTGCAGATCTTCTCGGCATGCGCCTCTGAGAGGGATCCACCGAAGACGGTGAAATCCTGCGCGTAGATGAAGACCAGCCGTCCGTCGATGCGGCCATGTCCGCTGACGACGCCATCTCCCAGGTAACGCTCCTCGTCCAATCCGAAATCGGTCGCCCGATGCATTACGAAGGCGTCCAGCTCGACAAACGATCCTTCATCGAGCAGCAGCTCAACCCGTTCACGCGCGGTGAGCTTGTTGCGCTCGTGCTGCTGCGCGATGCGCTGCTCGCCACCGCCAAGGCGGGCTTCCTCGCGCAGCCGCCGGAGGTTCGCAAGCTTGTCAGCCGTCGACACGGGGCGTCCCTCGCGCTGGTGGTGGGCCCAGCAGGGATCGAACCTGCGACCCGCCGGTTATGAGCCGGATGCTCTGACCACTGAGCTATGGGCCCGACAAGATGGTGGACAACTCCGAGTATAGATGCTCGTCTTTGCACAAAGACGTCGACATTCCGGCACCTTGTGGATAACTCGGATGGTCGCGGACGACCGGCGGCGGGTATGATCGATGGGTCGCGTCCGCGACATTTCCTTTCCGCCCCGAGCCGCTGCAAGGTGATCCTGTGACCAAGGTAATCTCCATCGCGAACCAGAAGGGCGGAGTCGGAAAGACGACCGCCTCGATCAATCTCGGCGGCGCACTCGCCGAGCTGGGGTATCGGGTCCTCTGTGTCGACATGGACCCGCAGGCGAATCTGACGGTTGGCCTGGGCATCAGCCTCTCCGATGTCCGACACTCAATGGCCGACGTCCTCTCCGAGAATCGGGTGCCGCTCGACGAGATCGTGCGGCAGACGGAGATGCCGGGCCTGTCGGTGGCACCGTCCACCCTCGAGCTCGCCTCGACCGAGGTCGAGCTGTTCACCGCCATCGGCCGCGAGATGGTGCTGCGCGATGCGCTCGACGGCTGGGCCGAGCGGCAGTACGACGTGGTCATCATCGACTCTCCCCCGACGCTCGGCCTGCTGACGATCAACGCACTGGTCGCCAGCTCGCGCGTGATCATCCCGGTGCAGACGCAGTTCTACGCCATCAAGGGCCTGACCGCGCTGATCAAGGTGATCAACACCATCAAGATCAAGCTCAACCACGACCTCGAGATCCTGGGCCTGCTGGCCACCTTCTATGACGGCCGCACGGTCCTCGCTCGTGAGATGCTCCAGAACCTGCGAGAGCTCGGCGACCATCGGGTCTTCTCAACCATGATCAAGCAGACCGTGAAGCTCGGCGAGGCCCCACTGACCGGGAAGCCGGTGACCGAGTATGCGACTCATTCCGCGGCGGCTCGCGCGTTCCGCGACCTGGCCCAGGAGGTGATCGAACTTGGCTAGCAAGCGACCGGCCTTCAGCGAGAACATCCACCGCCTCTTCGACGAGGCGCAGGCCACTGACCTCGCGCCGGGGATCGTCTCCCTGATCGAGTCGCGCGCCACCCACGCGCAGATTCGTGAGGTGCCCACCAATCGAATCCTGCCGAACCCGGCGCAGCCGCGCCTCTCGTACGAGGAGGATTCGCTGGTCGAGCTGGCCGATTCGATCCGTGAGCATGGAGTCCTGCAGCCGATCCTGGTGCGCCCCGTCGGCAGCCAGTTCGAGCTGATCGCAGGCGAGCGCCGCTGGCGCGCCTCACGCATGGCGCAGCGGGAGTCGATCCCCGCGATCGTCGTTGAGTTCGACGACGAGACGGCGCTCGAGGTGTCGATCATCGAGAACCTCCAGCGCGAGGATGTCTCCCCGCTCGAGGAGGCAGCCATGTTCCGGAAGATGACCGACCTCGGCTACTCGGTGCGCCAGCTCGCCCAGAAGATCGGCAAGGACAAGGGCTACGTCGAGAACCGCATCCGGCTCGCCGAGGCCCCGCCGGAGATCCGCGAGCTGGTGTCCCTGCGCAAAGACACGCTGAGCCACGCATACGAGCTGATGAAGGTCAAGGACGAACGGACGCGACGGCGCCTTGCCAAGAAGGTGGCGGCGGGCGAGCTGACGCTCTCCCGGCTTCGAGCCCTCACCGGTGGGAGCCCCCGAGAGGTGGACGCGGGTGCCAGGCCGAAGCGCCGCGCGCGAACGATCGCCGGCCAGGTAGTCGCCGCCCAGGCGACCGACGACGCCCTCGTCAACAATCGGGCACGGCTGGCGGGCGCCGTCGACGAGCTGGTCGACATCCTGAGCCAGCGCGAGCTGATCGATGAGATCCCCGACACCAATCGGGACAACCTGGCTCGCTACCTGACGGTCACCAAGCTGAAGCTCGAGAACGCTATCGCCATCATCCGGGCCACGCGCGAGCCGGCGTAACCCCTCAGGGCGTGTAGCTCATCACCTCGCGCTGGCCGACGAGGAACGCCACGAGCTTGCGGCGCGCGTCGGGATCGGTGCGGCGCAGGCCGGCGATCGCGCGCGGCAGCTCGAAGATCGGCGCGGCCAGAGCCCCGGCGGTGTCGATGCCGACCACGTGATCGGGTCCCCCGCCGACGAGGAAAACGCGCTGAAATCCCCTGTCGTCGAGGTCGGCCACCGCGCAGAAGGCCGCGATGGCCGTGCCGACACCCATCCGCTTGGCGAAGTCCATGAACAGGTCGGCTGCCCAGGTGTCGATCTGCTGGTCGCCCTGCGCCTCCACCATGGTTCGATAACCGCCCTCTTCGATCGCGCTCACCCGGCTCCTCCGCTCGTCATGGCCACCGCGATTCTACCCAAGCCGCCCCCGCGCTGACTGCGCTGATGCGCCCTCGGCTGGGCGCCGGCATCGGCTATCCTGCGGCCGTGATCGACCCCATCGCCCGGCTGCGGACCGAGGACACGATCGTCTACGAGCTGGTCAAGGGCAGCCAGGGCAGCGACCAGGGCAGCGTTATCGGCACCGCCACATTCCGTGATGGCAGTTCGAAGGTCGATGCCCCGGAGGCGATCTCGCTGGCCGTGGAGGAGCTGCTGTCGCGCCCGTTCGTCGACCGGGTGCAGGCCGACGAGCGGCCGCGTGGATATCGCCGCAGCCGTGTTGGCCAGGTCGACCTGCTGGTCCCCGGCATGCCCGAACACTTCGTGGCGCGCATGCGCGGCCTCTGGCTTGCCTATCCGGATGGGTCGCTGATCACCGCCCGTCCGGCGGCCGCGACGCCGACCGTACCCGGTCCGCGGGCCGCGCTCCCCGACCTGGCCGAGGGCGAGGCACCCGTCACCGACCCGGCCATCCGGCGGGCGACCCTGGCCGACAGCGGCGAGCTGCTCGGGGCGGGTCCACTGGTTCGAGCCAGCGAGCCGGAGACCGGCCTGCGAAGCGGCGAGGGTCGAGCGGTAGCCCGCACCGACTGCGGCTGGCTGGTCTAGGTCATAGAAATGCAGAGATTTTCCACGGAGCGCGCGCTTCGCGGAGAGCTGGCCGCTCCCCTATCATCTCGACCATGCTGATCCGCATTCTCGCGCTTCCGATCCTCATCGCGGCGGTCGGTGCCATCTACTGGTGGTCCAGCGACGGTGAGCCTGCCGGTACAGCCCTGCTGCTCATCTTCGCCGCGGCGATGGCGGTCTTCGTGGGGGTCCTGCTCCCGACCAGCAACAACGTGGGACCGACGGCGCCAGTCGACCCGGACTTCGAGCCGAAGCGCCGCTAGCCGCGGATGCCGGTGTCGTAGGAGACCTGCAGCTCGGTCAACGGCTGCCCGGCCTCGACTTCCACATCCATTAGAGCCGGCGTCCCCATCAGGCCCTCGACGGGCTGGGGAGTCACCTGGTACGCGCCGGGCGCGAGCTCGATCGTGAACGTTCCGTCAGCTGCGGAGGTCGCTCGCCCCACCTCGGTGCCGTCGGCATCGGTGAAGATGAGTACGGCTCCCGCCACCGGTCGGTCGGCGCAGTTCGGATCCGGGGGAACCGTCTCGACCGGGCAGTGCGGCCCGGACGTCACCGTACCCCGCACGCCGGTCGCGTCGGGCATGACATCCCCCTCCTCGTCCAGCAGCGCAACTGTCCCGTCCCGTCCGACGGCGTATGTCCAGCGATGCTCGTTGATGCAGCCGGCCGGGCAATCTCCCCAGCCGATCCTGATCAGCACCCGCCAGCCGTCTTCGTCGTCGGTGACCTCGTACCAGGCCGCCTGGCCGATCAGGTCCTCGTCGAGCGGGCCGATCCCCGCGAAGCGCGCCTGCTGGGCGAGGGCGAGCCGGGCCGCGGCGGCCGCATCGATGGGCGGAGAACCGCCGGGGGCGGCGGCACATGCGGCGAGTGCGATGACGAGGACGAGGGTGGACAGGGCCGCGCGACGAATTGGGCTTCTCATGCCGCCGGGACGCGCGCCCCGGACCAGGAGTTCCATCTGGGAGAGGATCGTCCCGACCGCAGTGGGCTTACGCGTGCACGCGTTCCCCTGATGCCGCGGACCTCTCGATCGCGGCGAATGACCTCGTGGCGTCGGACGGCGTCAGCAAAGTCGGGCACCGTATGAGTCCCGTTGCGGATGTCTGCCGCGAACGCGGCGTAGGCACGCCCGACGTTATAGGCGGGCGCTCCGTCAAGGCCGTTGAGCGCGGGCCATTTCCCTGTCAGCGCCGCCGGGACAGCAAGCTCGGCGGGTTCGCCCCCGCCACGCGCTCCCGCGACCGTCAACGGAAAGATCTCGGGCAATGCGGCATCGGCCGTGATCCGGAGCGTTCCATCAGTTCCATTAATCTCCCACAACAACCCGGTACCCCCGGCGACTGCCTCACGGATATGGATGCTGGCGGTCGCCCCGGAGTTGAGCGTGCCTATCACCGCGATCTGGTCGGCCGCCGTCTTCATGATCTGGTCTCGGGTCTCCTCGGCGGTGATCAGCGGCCGACGAATCGCCGACACGCCGACAGGTCCGCGAACTCGCCCAGGACGTGGTTGAGGGTGTCCAGGCTGTGGCCCACGGCGACCGTGAGCATGTTGGCCCCGTTGGTCCTGTCCAGCATGTAGACATTGGGCTGGATCACGACGTCGCCCGGGACCGACACCCCGATCATCGTCGTTGACAGGACCTCGCCGACGTATCCGTCGCTCAGCAGCGCTTGGACGAACTCGATCGCCGGGGCCTGGCGAGCCTGCAACCCGACGGCCGTGCGCACCCCCTGCTCGGCGGCGAGCGCTGCCATCTCTCGCGCCTCATCGCGGTCGCGACCCAATGGCCACTCGCAGTAGACGGCCTTGCCCGCGGCAAGTGCGGCGGAGACAAGCTCTCGATGGTGCGGGACCTTGACCGTGACCGCGACGACGTCGATGTCCGGTCGGCTCACCAGCTCCTCGTGGTCCGAGAAGACCGCGCTGACCCCGAACATCTCGCCTGCTGCCCGCGCGGACTCCGCGCTGTGCGCGCTGAGCGCCCGAATCTCGTAGTTCGGCAGCGCGCGCAATGCCGGGATGTGGGCGGTGGCGGCCCAGCCCCGGACCGGACTGACACCGATGATCCCGACACCCAGCTTCGATTTTGTGGACTCGCTTTGGGTGGGCACTGCGGGGCCTCGCTGCGATACTTGCAACCGCAACTACCCTATACCCAGTTGGTTGCGCATGCAAGTATTTGGGAGAGATGATCCCGCGGTCGGATCGGTGTCAGATTGGCTCCAGCGGTAGGACTCGAACCTACGACCAAGCGGTTAACAGCCGCCCGCTCTACCACTGAGCTACGCCGGAACAGCATCCCGGCCGATCCCGTGACCGGTGGGGCCGGCCGATGATACCCGTGGCTGACGCGACGGGTCAAAGGAGAATCAGGCGGCCACGTGGCCGCCATTGGTCTATTCCAGGTAGTCCTTCAGCTTCCGGCTGCGGCTTGGATGGCGCAGCTTGCGCAGCGCCTTGGCCTCGATCTGGCGGATCCGCTCGCGGGTCACATTGAAGTCTCGGCCGACCTCCTCGAG
>JBKKBV010000194.1:0-2523 GCA_046713375.1 Candidatus Limnocylindria bacterium | reverse complement strand
GCCTGGACGAGATCCAGGGCGGCACCTTCACCGTCAACAACACGGGCTGGTTCGGATCGGTCTCATCCATGCCGATCATCAACAGCCCGGAGGTCGCCATCCTGTCGATGGAGGCGATCGTCAAGCGTCCGGTGGTGATCAGCGTCGAGGACGAGGACGTCATCACCGTTCGACCGATGATGAACATGACCTGCTCCTTCGATCACCGCGTCCTCGATGGAGCCCAGGTGGGCAACTTCCTGGCCGATGTGCGCAAGCGTCTCGAGGGCTGGGACCCGGCTACCCCGATCGGCTGAGGCACCTTTGACGGAGTGATGGGCTAACCCGCGCTCGGTATCGGTGCACGCCCAGCGTGCACAAGAGCCAAGCTAGATGCTGCCACGTCGCGTACCTGGCGCCCTTGCACTTCCAGCGTGCACAGCCAACAAGTTCGCGTCCATCCAACGACGCTCCGGGGCCCGGTCATGTCGCTCGGCACCAGGTGGGGATTGTTCCGGCACTGGTGGGTGGTGATCTCGTTACTGCTGACCGTGGCTGCCACGCTCGTCCTGCTATCGGAGGCAGGAGTGATCAGCCACACAGCTGCCATCGCAGCCGACCCGGCCACCACGGATACCGAGCTCCGCGCACTCCCTCCCACATTGCCGCACTGGGTTGGCGGACTTGGGGTATTGCTCGTCATCCAGGTGATGAACGTGTACAAGCCGCAGGGCTTGACCCCCTACGGGTGGCGAAAACAGCAAGAGGAGCGTCGGCTGCGCAGTGAGGTCCCGTCATGACACAGGCCGCAGTCGAAGGCCGCGCAGGAGCTGGGCATTGGCAGCCACGATGATGGTTGAGGCACTCATGGCGACCGCACCCAGGCTCATCGGCAGCACGAAGCCGATGGGTGCCAACAGGCCGGCGGCGACCGGAATGGCGAGCGCGTTGTAGCCGGTGGCCCAGACCAGGTTCTGGACCATTTTTCGGTAGCTCGCCCGGGACAACTCGATGGCGCCCACCACGTCACGTGGGTCATCGCGCACGAGGACGATCCCCGCCGACTCGACGGCGACATCCGTGCCGGCGCCAATCGCGATCCCGACATCGGCCTGAGCCAGGGCTGGAGCGTCATTCACGCCGTCACCCACCATCGCCACGCTTGCCCCACCCGCCTGGAAGCTGCGTACCGCAGCTGCCTTGTCGGCGGGCAGCACCTGGGCACGCACTTCGTCGATGCCAATCCGTGCGGCCACCGAATCGGCAACGGCCTGAGCGTCGCCGGTGATCATGGCAACCCGCAGACCGATGGCATGCAGTTGCCTGACAGCCTCGATCGACTCCGGACGGATCTCGTCCTCCACTCCCAGCGCTCCGATGAATCGGCCCTCGTGCACCACATACAGGACCGTCCGTCCCGCCGCCTCCCAATCGGCGATAGGGCCCTGGACGTCGGCCGGCACCGTCAACGCGAGGTCTGCCAGCAGGCGAGGGCCGCCGACCAGGGCGACCGATCCCTCCACGCTGGCGCGCGCACCGCGGCCAGCCATCGCCTCGAACCCCGAGGCTTCAGGCGCAGTTACCCCGCGGCTCCGGGCGCCTTCCACGATTGCTTTCGCCAGCGGGTGCTCGCTATCCGCCTCGACCGCCGCGGCCACACCCAGGACGACCGCCTCGTCCTGGCCCGCCGCGGCCGTAACCGCAGCAAGCACCGGCTCGCCGCGCGTCAGGGTCCCGGTCTTGTCGAAGATGACCATGTCGAGGTCCTTTGCTCGCTCGAGCGCCAATCGGTCCTTTACCAGGAGCCCGTTCCGCGCCCCTAGCGTGGTGCTGATCGCGATCACCAGCGGGATTGCCAGTCCGAGCGCGTGCGGGCAGGCGATAACGAGCACCGTCGCCGTTCGGATGAGCGCCTCCTCGGGGTCGCCAAGCACGGTCCAGGCGCCCAGGGTGATCACCCCTGCCACCAGCGCCACATAGAACAGCACTGCGGCGGCGCGATCGGCGAGCGCCTGTGCCCGGGAGTTCGATGCCTGCGCCTCGGCCACCAGCCGCATGATTCCCGACAGGGCGGTCTGGTCCCCGATTGCCGTCACCTTGACCCGCAGGCTCGAGCCGGCGGCGACCGTGCCGGCCACGACCCGATCGCCCGGCTCCTTGCTGACCGCGCGCGACTCGCCGGTGATCATGCTCTCGTCGACATCCGCGCTTCCCTCCACGACCTCGCCATCTGCCGGAACCCGCCCGCCAGGCCGAACCAGGACAACGTCGCCGAGATGTAGCTCGTGCGTCTTGACCGTCTCGAGGCCACTGCCGGTCACGCGCTCGGCGGTATCCGGCAGCAGCGCTGCCAGCGCGGAGAGAGCGCCGCGGGCCTGCCCGATGGCCCGCATCTCCAGCCAGTGACCCAGGCTCATGACGGTGATCAGGGTTGCCAGCTCCCACCACACGTCCACCTCAAAGACACGGAGGGTCGCGGCCCAGCTGGCGATGAAGGCGACGGCGATCGCCAGGCTGATCAGGGTCATCATCCCCGGCTGCCGG
>JBKKBV010000193.1:0-5171 GCA_046713375.1 Candidatus Limnocylindria bacterium | reverse complement strand
TTGGAATTGGACACGACGATGACCGACACTCTAATCGACCGAGGTAGCACCGACACCACCACCATCTACTCCGAGGGCGGCGACCTCGTCTTCGAGCGCACCTTCGACGCACCGCGCGAGCGGGTCTGGAAGGCCTTCACCGATGCGGACCAGGTTCCACGCTGGTGGGGTCCACACGGCACGACGACCACGGTCAGCGAGATGGATGTGCGGCCAGGCGGCAAGTGGCGCTACGTCAGCAGCGCACCCGATCGCGAGGATATCGCCTTCTACGGCGAGTACCTCGAAGTCACGCCGCCCTCCGGCTACAAGTGGACCTTCATGTTCGACGTGGAGGGGGTCGGCCCGCAGGGCGGCCCGGAGACCTTCATCCTTGAGGAGGTCGACGGGAAGACGAAGGTCACCTCCATCGGCCACATGGGGTCGCCCGAGATCATCGAAGGCGCGCTGGCGACCGGCATGGTCGGTGGCGCGATCGAGACCTGGGACCGCCTCGAGGCCCTGCTGGCCAACGGCTGAGCAACGCGACAGAGCCGGGCGTCCGCGCGAGGGCTGCCCGGCTCTGCCATGCCCGTCGAACTGCGCTAGTCCTGCAGGTGCGCCTCGAGGAAGTAGAGGTACTTGTCGGCGCATCGGCTGATCTCGGTGAAGAGATCTGCGGTATTGGCGTCGCCCAGCTTGTCTGTCGCGTCGATCGCCTCGCGGGCCGAGTTGGTGAACGCTGCCAGCCGCGTGGCGACCGCCTTGACGTACACCATGCTGTCAGTGATGTCGGTCGGGAATTCCGGCAGCCGGCTGCTCATCGCTGCCATGCGGACCGTGCCGGTGGCGTAGCCGCCCAGCGCCGTCACTCGCTCTGCCAGGTCGTCGACCCACGCGGCCGCCTCGCCGGCGACCTCGTCGAACAGCTTGTGCAGCTGCCAGAAGTCGGGGCCCTTGACGTTCCAGTGCGCCTGCTTGGCCTGGCTCCAGAAGTCGGACGCATCGGCCAGGTGCTGGTTGAGGAGCTTGATGACCTTGGCCCGATCGGTGGCGGGAATGTCGACGCTGGTCGTGAAGGAACGGGTCGCTGTTTTTGTGGCTGGCATGCCGACCATGATGGTGAGCCATGATTTCGACGATGCCCCCGGGAGTGGGCGTTCGCCTCTCAGATCCGATGCACCAGACCCGTCCAGGGACGGGTCAGTCGTCGCGCTTCGACGCCTTGGCAGCCGCCGCCGAGGCAAGGTCGTCGGCGGCCTTGCGGGCAAGGAAGATGGACCGATACGACTCGTCCGGAACGGCGCTGTCATCGGATCGCACCTGCCATCCGCTGAGCTCGGGGACGTACACGATCTCGAACCCGGCGCGCTCTTCGGATGGGTGATCACCCTTGGCGACGAGGAGCGCCTTGCGACCGGCCGGCGTGCTTGACGCCCGGATGCAGCGGCCACAGCGTGAGGTGACCAGCCCGTGGGGGCAGGTTCGACAGGAGGTGCACTCTTCGGTGCGGAATCCGTGGATGCAGGGGTCCGACATGACGTCCTTCGTGGGGCTCCAAGGGTACCACTTCCGCCGATCGCCGCCGATCGTGTATCATTTCGAAAACGTGTTCGATAGGCGCTCCGGTCCGCGCCGCGGCTTCAACCCCGTCCCGATCCCGATCCAACCTTTGCCCTGACCGGGCCTCGCATTGCAGCGGGAGGGCCTCGTCAGGAGTTCTCATGTCCTTCTCTACGCTCGGGCTTGCGCCCGAACTGCTCCGTGCCGTCTCGGCGCAGGGCTATAGCGAACCAACACCCGTCCAGCGCGAGGCGATCCCGTTCGTGCTGGCCGGGCGCGACCTGCTGGCCGGCGCCCAGACCGGCACCGGCAAGACGGCGGCGTTCGTGCTGCCGATGCTGCAGCTGCTGTCCTCGACGCCACCCCGTCAGGGCGGCCGGCCGCGCATCCGCGCGCTGATCCTTGTCCCCACCCGCGAGCTGGCGATCCAGGTCGAGGAGAGCGTTCGCATCTACGGCGCGAACAGCCGGCGCTCGACCACCATCTACGGAGGCGTCGGCTTCCCGGGTCAGCTGCGCGCGCTGCGCAACGGTCCCGAGATCGTGGTGGCCACCCCCGGCCGGCTGCTCGACCACTCCCGCCAGGGGACGATCGACCTTGGTGCAGTCGAGATCCTTGTCCTCGACGAGGCCGACCGCATGCTCGACATGGGCTTCATCCGCGACATCCGCTCGATCATCGCTCTGCTCCCGGCACGTCGCCAGAACCTCCTCTTCAGCGCCACCTTCTCCAACGAGATCCGCGCCCTTGCCGAGCGCCTGCTCGATCGGCCGGCCTCAGTCCAGGTCACGCCGCGCAACACGCCAACCGACCTGGTGCGCCAGGTGGTGCACCCCGTCGACCGAGCGCGCAAGCGGGAGCTCCTCTCGCACCTGGTGCGGACCCACGCGGTCGACCAGGCACTCGTCTTCACGCGCACCAAGCACGGTGCCGATCGACTCGCCAAGCAGCTGCTCGAGGATGGCATCGCCACCACTGCAATCCACGGCAACAAGTCGCAGCCGCAACGCGTGCGCGCGCTCAATGACTTCAAGGCCGGCCGGGTCACGCTGCTGATCGCCACCGAGGTCGCAGCGCGCGGCCTCGACATCGAACAGCTGCCGCACGTCATCAACTACGAGCTGCCGATGGTCCCGTCGGACTATCTGCACCGCATCGGGCGCACCGGCCGCGCCGGGGTCGAGGGCGACGCCATCTCGCTCGTCTGCATCGATGAGGCACCCATGCTTCGCGAGATCGAGCGCCTGCTCGGCCAGCCCATCCCAACGGAGGTCGTGCCCGGCTTCGCGATCGACCCTTCGGTCCGTCCGGAGCCAATCCGTCTGCGCAGCGCCGGTGGCGGCCGGCCGCAGGGATCGCGCGGACCGCGCCGCCCCGTGCCTGCGGCATCGTCGAACGGCTGGCGGCCCCGTCCCAGCCGGCGCCCGCATGGTCGCCCGACCGGGTCAGGCTCCGGTCAACGCGGCGGTTCGTGGGTCAGCCTCCCCGGCGAGCGGACCCACCGCTAGATCCAGCACCAACCCGAGGGTGGCGGACCCTGGTTGATCTCGTCGTCCGGCAGCGTCAGCGTCGGCGCGCCGGGACGGCTGCAATCGGTGAACCAGATGCGTGAGCGCCACGCATCCGGGGTCAGCGGAGCCGCAGTCAGGATCGGGTAGAAGAACGCGAACGAGGCGGCCACGGCTGCCACGGCCACGGCGGTGGCGATTCGGCCCCGGACGGAGCCCCACGCCAGCGCGGCCCACAGGCCCAGCGCCGCGTACAGGAACGGAAGCGTCGGCAACAGGTACCAGATGAAGACCTGCGTGCGCGACCCCGACAGGACAAGCCAGGGCAGGTAGGTCGACAGCGCGGCCGCCAGCAGCACGACCTCGGGACGGGCCAGGCCGGCGCCGGCTCGGACCCAGCGCACCCCGACCCCTCCCAGGGCGACGGCGCCCGGCCACCAGGTAAGCGGGTTGCCGACAGCGAGCACCTCGCGATATGCGCCGGGGTCCGATGCGAAGGAATAGGCGACCGGGCGCTTGAGCAGGATCCAGGACCAGGGAGCCGATTCGTACGGATGGTCGCCCGCCAGCCCGACGTGGAAGCGGAGCATCGCCAGCTGGTGGTCCAGGATCTCCCGCCACGCGGATCCCTCGCGCCAGGGGAGCGCGACCAGGTCGCCGTCCACCCGCCCGCCATACGAGGCGATGTACACGATCAGCGGCACCAGCCCAAGCAGGACCAGCGACGGGCCGACCTCGCGGCGGAACGCGCGTCCGATGGCTGCGCCCCAGCCGATGCGTGGATCGTCGCCGGCGTGAGAGGCGGTGGCCGCGATCTCCCAGGCAACCAGCAGCGCAACCAGCCCGATTGCGACGTACCCGCCCGACCACTTCACCGCCACGCCCGATCCGAGCGCCATGCCGGCCGCCAGCCGCCAGGGCCGACCCAGGGACACGAGCCGGAGCCAGCGCGGCGCGCCGAGGTCCTCGCCCCACGGCCCGCGCCGCCGGGTCCCGTCAAGCACCACGAACAGGACGACGGCGATCACGAACGTGGTCACGAACGAGTCGAGCATGGCGACGCGCGACTGCACGAGGTGCAGGAAGTCCGTTGCCAGCAGCGCGGCTGCGGCCGTTGCGCCAACAGTCGCCGCCGGCGCCGAGACCTGCCCTGCCAGCAGCCTGCGCACCAGCACGTAGAGCAGGGCCACGCTCACGATGCCCGCCGCAGCCGATGCGATGCGCCAGCCGAACTCGTCGTAGCCGAAGAGCCGGATGCCGATCCCGATCAGCCAGTTGCCGAGCGGCGGATGGGCGCCGCTGACCAAGTCCTCGATCCCGCATCGGGCCGTGTCGATGACGAAGCGGCAGGCGTTGCGTGCGTAGAAGATCTCGTCGAAGACGAGTCCGGCGGGAGTCGTCAGGCCGGCCAGCCGGACCGTGGCGGCACCTAGCGTGACCAGCGCCATGGCAACCCAATCGCGGCGCGCCCAGGCCGGCAGTTGCTGAATTTCGAGACCCCTTTCGCGCTGCCAGGGAGAGCGGCCCGTCGGTGGCCGCGGCCCATGCTAGCGGGCACGGAGGCCTGCGGAAGGGCTGCTAGACTCGGCCGCGTGAACTACGAGCTGTACATGGCCGAGGCAATCGCCGAGGCGCGACGCGGGGCCGAGGAGGGGGAGACGCCGATCGGCGCGGTGGCAGTCCTGGACGACGCCATGATCGCCCGTGACCATCGCCGCATCCTGCTGCAGCGTGACCCGACCGCCCACGCCGTGCTGCTCACCCTCCAGGCCGCGGCGCGCAAGCTGGATGCCAAGCGCCTGCCGGAGGTGACGCTCTTCACCACCCACGAGCCCTGCGCCATGTGTGTCGGCGCGCTCCTCGAGGCCCAGGTGCGGACGCTGGTGTATGCCGTTCCGGACCACGAGCGAGGCGCGGCCGGTGGCGTGGTGCAACTCGCGCGCGCCCCGGGCATGCCGCATCAGATCTCCGTCATCTCCGGCGTGCGCGAGGAGGAGGCGCGCCGCCTGACAGCCATCGCCCCGGCTCCGGCCTGACCCTCCGCTGCTAGACTCCCCAGCCGGAGAGGTGTCCGAGTGGTTTAAGGTGCCGCTCTCGAAAAGCGGTGTGCGATGAGCACCG
>JBKKBV010000192.1:0-4511 GCA_046713375.1 Candidatus Limnocylindria bacterium | reverse complement strand
CCGCTCCCCGATGGCACGTTCTACAACGAGAAGCTCAATTCGCTGATGGCCACCGCCCAGGGCAACCCGGATGAATATCCCCTCGGTGGCGTCGGCACGCTGAAGGCAACCATCGGGAAGCTGCTGGGTGTCCCGATCAACTACTTCGCCGCGATCAACCTGCTCGGCTTCAAGCAGATGGTCGACTCGATCGGCGGGGTGGACATCACGGTGCTGAAGGCGATCAACGACCCGACCTACTTCGACGAGTACGACAACCTGACCGGGTTCTACCTCGAGGTCGGCACCTACCACATGAACGGGCACACCGCGCTCGCCTTCGTCCGCTCGCGCAAGGGGACCGGCGACAACGACTTCACTCGTTCCGATCGACAGCAGCAGCTCCTCACCGCGATCCGGGACAAGCTGACCGCTGGGAACTTGATGCTGGCCCTGCCGGGCCTCCTCGACGCAGTCAAGAACACGATCGCCACGGACGTTCCGTCCGGGCGCCTCGCCGAGCTGGCGCGGGCGATCCAGGGCGCCGACATGTCGCAGCTGCAGCGCATCGTCCTGCAGCCGCCGGAATACATGCGTGCGGATCCATTCTCGAGTGCCGGCTACATCCTGATCCCCGACCTCGAGGCGATCCGCGCCATCGGTGAGCGGCTCCTGAGCGCCGGGACGATCGGCGCTACGCCCGAACCATCCGTCGGCCCATAGCCGACCGCTAGACTCGGATCGGTCATGCCTGGCTTCGCCACTCGCGCGATCAAGGCCGCCAGCCGGGTTCCGGCCGCGCCGCAACCGCCGGTCAACGTGCCGATCTACCAGACCAGCACCTTCGAGGTCGGCAGTGCCCTCGAGCTCCACGAACTCCTCGAGTTCACCAGGCCGGGACATTCCTACAGTCGCTATTCGAACCCGACCCATGCCGCGCTGGAAGATGCCCTGGCCGAGCTGGAGGAGGCCGAGGCCTGTCACGTCACCGCGTCCGGCATGGCCGCGATCCATGGTGTCGTCGGGTCCTTCCTCCGCACCGGGGACGAGCTGATCATCCCGCGGGCGGTCTACGGCGGCATGGTCGGGCTGTCGCACACGGTCCTCGCCCGGGCGGGGATCAAGGTGAGCGCGGTCGACACCACTGACCCGGCCGCGGTCGCCGCCGCAATCGGGGATCGCACCCGGCTGGTGTGGCTCGAGACGATCAGCAATCCCACCACCGCGATGGCTGACATCTCAGCGATCAGCGAGCTGGCCCACGCTCGCGGCGCGTCGGTCGCCGTCGACAACACGTTTGCCTCGCCCTATCTGTGCAACCCGCTAGGCCTGGGCGCCGATGCGGTGGTGCACTCGACCACCAAGTACATCGGCGGTCACTCCGACCTGACCGGTGGCGCAATCCTGGGCAGCGCCGACGTGGTCGCCGGCGCGCGCGAGATCGTCATCAATGCCGGCGGCAACGCGGCGCCGCTCGAGGCATTCCTGGCGCTCCGCGGCCTGAAGACGCTCGCGCTGAGGATGGTTCGGCACAGTGCCAATGCTCTGGCGCTGGCGGAGGCGCTTGAGGGCGCGCCGGGCGTCGATTCGATCCGGTATCCAGGCCTGGCATCGCATCCGCAGCATTCGCTGGCGGAGCGGACGCTGCGCGAGGGGATGGCGGGCGGCATGCTGGCGCTCGAAGTCTCGGGTGGACGAGCGGCCGGCGAGCGCTTCCTCGACTTGTTGCAGGTGGCCGTCCACGCCACCAGCCTGGGCAGCGTCGAAACCCTATGCAGTCATCCCGCGTCCTCATCCCATCGTCAGCTCGACGACCTTGAGCTTGCGGAGGCAGGTTTGAGCGCGGGGATGATTCGCGTCTCAATCGGCCTCGAGGATGCGGAGGACCTTATCGCGGACCTGGCCAACGCTGCCGCGGGCGCAGCGACATAGCAGACGGAGAACGCGATGAGCCGATCGACCGCATTGGCCGCCAGTGGCGGCCGGCGTACCGAGCGGATCGCGCGGGTCGCGGAACGGCTTCTGCGGATCGCCGCTGATGCACGGCTGGGGGTCGTGCTGCTGCTCTTCGCCGGCGCCTGGAATGCCGCTGCGGCCGCGCTCCCCTCCGGCGGCTGGCTGCTCGCCTCGCCGCCGTACCTCGTGCTTTTGGGGCTGATCCTTTGCGCGGGCATGGCGAGCGTCGCGGTTCGCCTACCCGCCGCCCTGCAGGAGTGGCGCCGGCCTTCCCCCTTCTCGGAGGGCTCCGACGTCCTCGCCGCCAGCATCCCAGTCGATGCCGAACTCGGCGACGCGTCTCGCGCGACCCTGGCAGCTGTCGCCCGCGGCGCCGGCTACCGGGTCGTGACGCGCGGCCGGGGTGAACGCTGGTCGCTCGCAGGCACGCGGCGCGGCTGGTCGCGACTGGCCGGCCAGTTCAGCCACCTCGCGCTGGTGCTGATGCTCCTCGGGGCGGCTGGCGGGCGTGCCTTCAGCACGGAGACGACCTTCAGCCTCCTGCCTGGCGAGCAGGCGCTGCTGGATGCGCCTCAGTCAGGATTCACCGACGCAGTACGCCTCGACGACTTCGACGCCGCGTTCGGTGCCGATGGTCGCCCGCTGAAGCTCGACGCGACGGTGACGTTCCTTCGCGGCGGCGAGCCTGCTGGCACGCAGCTGGTGCAGGTGAATCGCCCAGGGGAATTCGGCGGCTACCTGCTCCACGGATGGACATACGGCCCGGCCGTGCGCGTCCGCGTCGCGTCGCTCGGGGGCCAGCCGCTGCTCGACGCGCCGGTGTCCCTGGACGGTGTGATCGGGGGCAGGCCATCGGCATTCGCAGAGTTGCCGACTGCGGGACTGACCCTGGGCCTGACGCTCGTCGACCCCGATGCAAACGAGCTCGGCGTGACCGCATCCGACGGGAGCGGCGTGGTCGACAGCATTCGGCTGCGGCCCGGTGAGGAGCAGCGCGTCGGGACGGTGACGGTGCGCCTGGTGGGCTTCGACGCGTACCTCACCTTCCTGTCACGACGAGACCCGGGGATGGGGGTTCTCTTCGGTGGTGCGGCGCTGCTCGTCGGATGCCTGGCGATCGCCCTGTGGTTGCCTCGACGGCGGATGACGCTGCGGACCGTCGACGGAAGCCTGAAGCTCCTCCTCCGCGGCGAGCGCTTCGACCGCCCCGACGGGGAGCTGGCGACGCTCGCCGCGAAGATGGCTGACGCGGTTCGACCGGCTGTGGCGTGACCAGCCTGCTCGACCTGTGGCGCGCCGTCGACCCGGAGGCTCGGCTGGTGTCGGGCAGCGTGGCACGCCTGGGGGACGCAGCGCGTGGCGTGCTCCGTACCCGGGCGGCGGCGCCACACCTCCCGCCTGCGGTGGAGGGCGAGCTGCTCATTGTCGACGGGTCCCTCGTCCCCGGCTCGCTCGACGCGCTGCTGACGACCCTCCACGCGGCCGAGCTGCGCCCCGTTGGTCTCGTCCTGGCCGGCCTCGTCGGAGCGCCGCGGGCCGAAGCGGCCGATAGCTCGATCCCCATCCTCGTCAGCGGCAAGCTCGCAGCCGAGCTCATCGATGCCATGGCCGACTACCTGCGTGACGAGCCGGGGCATCTGCAACGGCTGAGCACCGAGCTGCGCCTGGCGGCAGCAGAGGCGGCGCTCGCCGACCCGGACCCAGCTGCTCCGGCCGGGCTCATTGCGGCACGCATGCGCCGGGGCGTTGCCGTCATCGCCGACGGCGAGCTGCGCTCGCTCCATCCCAGGCAGGCGGGCAGGGCGTTGGCCGCGCGGTTCGCCGCTGCACACGCCCGCCTCCTCTCCGGCGGGTCGCGGGCCGATAGCTCGCGGCGCACTCGGGACGGCCTGTGGCTGCTCGAGCGGCGCGTGCGCGCCGGCGCCGCGGCCTGGCTCTTCGACGATCTGCCCTTCGCCCGCGTTGACGAGGTCGCGGCCGACGCGCTGGGCGTGACCCTGCGGGCATTGCTGCGCCGCCCGCCCGCATCGCCGTCACGTCCGGCCTCGCGTCCGCCCAGGGCCGCCCCGACCCCTCCGGATGACCGCATCGCGGCGACGCTGCTGGCGGTGGCCCGCAACAACGGTCGGATCGCGCCGGCCGCTCGCGCATTGGGGGTTCACCGCAATACCGTCCTCTACCGGCTGCGGGCAGCGCGCGCCGAACACGGCATCGACCCTCGTCGGCCGGAAGATGCGCTCAGGATCCTGGCGGAGGCTGAGCGTCGGCGAGCCTGACCGGTGTTGTGCATACTGCACAAACGTTCGCACCCGCCGGTGCCGATCCTCAGCTGCCGCCGGCGACGCGCAGTGGCTAGGCTCGGCGTGACACCTCACCTTCACCTCAAGGAGACCCGTGGATGGCCACCAAGCAGCTCGCCAGCGCCCTGAAGCTCGCCGAGGACCGAAACCTTCGATTCGTCAGCCTGCAGTTCACCGACATCGTGGGGCAGGTGAAATCGGTCCAGGTGCCGATGCATCAGCTGGAGGAGGCGGTCGAGCACGGGAAGTGGTTCGACGGCAGCAGCATCGAGGGAT
>JBKKBV010000191.1:0-5637 GCA_046713375.1 Candidatus Limnocylindria bacterium | reverse complement strand
GCTGGACTTGATCTCGAGGTGGTGGCCGCTCCCCGCCTTGGGGCGAACCCACTTGCCGGAGCCGGTCTTCTTATACCGCTTGGCTGTTCCCTTGTGGCTCTTCATTTTCGGCATGCTGGGCCTGCTCCGTAGCTTCTGGCTCGACCGTGAGCCCCTTGGCGACGACCGCATCGCCGATCGTTTCGCCATTGGAGGCCGATGCGGGGGTAACCCCATCGGCCGCGCCATTCTTCTTCTCGACCCGCTTGTCGGGCGGGGCCATCACGATGAACATGTTGCGGCCTTCGAGGAGCGGCGGACGTTCCACCACCCCGTGCTCCGTGAGCATCCCCGCCGCCCGATCGAGGAGATCGCGCCCCAGGTTGGCGTGGGTCATCTCCCGCCCGCGGAACTGCACGGTGACCTTGACGCGGTCGCCTTCGTCCAGGAACTCCCCCGCTCGTCGCAACTTCGTCCGCAGGTCGTTGACGTCGATCTTGACCCGAAGCCGGATCTCCTTGAAGGTCTGCGACTTCTGCTTTCGCTTCGCCTCGCGCTCGCGCTTCTGAAGCTCGTATTTGTATTGTCCGTAGTCCAGGATGCGACACACCGGTGGTACCGCGGCGGGAGCGACCTCAACGAGGTCGAGTCCCTTCTCCTGGGCCAGCGCGAGGGCTTCCGTGGTTGGCAGGACGCCGAGTTGCTGACCCTCTTCGTCGATGACCCGCACCTCTCGGACGCGGATCATGTCGTTGATGCGGAGATCCTTGGCTATGAGTGCTGCCGCTCCTTCAACAAATGAGCCACCGTCCGATCGGGACGCGTGGCCCAATACCGACGCGCAAACGCCGGCCGACTATACACCTGCGCCCTCGAACGGGTCAACGCGGGCGTGCTCAGGATGGGTAGTGGTAGAAGATCGCCACCTGGCGCCCATCCGGGTCTGCGACGCGAAAGGATCGCGTCCCCTCGTACCTGTCGCCCGATGGTGGCCCCACCAGCGCAAACCCGCGCAGGGCGAGGTCCTGGGCCCAGCCATCCACCTCTGACGCGGTATCGACCCGAAAGCCGATCTGCATCCCGTCCCGCGCCGCCCGCTCGGCTCGACGGAAGCTGAGCTCAAACCCGCCAAGCTCCAGGTCCACACCTCCGTCGTCGGCAGCACGGCGCCGAAAGCCGAAGGCCGACTCGTAGAACTCGGCGGCCCGGCTCGGATCGGTGGAATGCAGGGCCAGCTGGCCGATGCCGCGCATCTTCCTCAGGGCTGCTCCTCCCCCGGAGCGTAGGGCCACAGCTCGCGACGCTCGACCCGGCCGTTGAGGTCCGCGATGAAGGTCGCCATTCCGATCCCCTGCGTCGACTCCCCGGTGCGCAGGCGCGGGCTGACGGCGCCGGCCTCCTGGTCTCGATCGCCGAGCACCAGCATCACCGGCACCTTCTGCTCCTGTGCGTCTCGCAGCTTGGCCTGCATCCGCTCGGAACGGTCGTCCACCTCGGCCCGCAGCCCGGCATCGAAGAGGGCGTCCCGCACCTTGCCGGCGTATTCGACGTGCCGGTCCGCGATCGGGATGACCATCACCTGCACGGGCGCCAGCCACGCCGGGAAAGCTCCGGCGAAATGCTCGGTGATGACGCCGATGAAGCGCTCGAAGCTGCCGTAGATGGCGTAGTGCACGACCACCGGGCGCGCCGTGCCGCCGTCGGCGGCTCGGTACTCCATCTCGAAGCGCTGCGGCAGCTGATAGTCGATCTGGACGGTCGCCATCTGCCACTCGCGTCCCAGCGCATCGTCGATGAAGACGTCGATCTTGGGCGCGTAGAAGGCCCCGCCACCTGGGTCGATCGCGTACGTGATACCGGCGCTCTCGGCCGCCTCTGCCAGCTGCCCCTCGGCCATGTCCCAGAACTCTTCGCCGCCGAGTTTCACGGCGGGGCGGGTGGCGAGCTTGAAATGAGGGGCGAAGCCGAACGGCTCGTACTGGCGGCGCACCAGCCGCAGGGCGAGCTTCACTTCGTCGATGACCTGGTCCTCCCGGCAGATGACGTGCGAGTCGTCCTGGGTCAGCTGTCGAACGCGGAACATGCCCGCCAGGGCGCCGGTGCGCTCATTGCGGAAGAGCCAGCTGTAGTCAGCCAGGCGCATCGGCAGGTCGCGGTACGAACGGAGCGCGCTCTTGAAGATCAGCATCGACTCCGGGCAATTCATCGGCTTCAGCCCGGCCACGTTGTCGCCGTCCTCGAATACGAACATGTTGTCCTGGTACAGCGCCCAATGGCCGGAGGTCTCCCACAGCTCCTTGCGGACCAAGGCAGGAGTCCGGACCTCGACGAAGCCGCCCTCGCGGCGCACCTGTCGCGACCAGTCCTCAAGCGCGCGCCACAGGGCCATGCCGCGCGGATGCCAGAACGGAGCGGCGGGCGATTCGGGGTGGAAGCTGAACAGGTCGAGGTCTCGACCGAGCTTGCGATGGTCGCGCTTCTTCGCCTCCTCGACGCGCCACAGGTAGCGGTCCAGGTCCTCCTGGTTCTCCCAGACCGATCCGTAGATGCGCTGCAGCATCGGCCGCTTCTCGTCACCGCGCCAGTAGGCGGCGGCCGAGTTCAGCAGCTTGAAGGGACCGATGGTGCCGGTCGACTCCAGATGGGGCCCGCGACACAGGTCCGTGAAGTCGCCGTGGCGGTAGAAACTGATCACCTCGCCCGCCGGGAGCTCACCGATGATCTCCGCCTTGTACGTCTGCCCCGCCGCCGTCTCGCGGGCAACCGCCTCGTCCCGACCGAGCTCGCTGCGCTCGAACGGCAGGTTGGCGGCCACCTGCGACCGCATCCGCTCCTCGATCGTCTCAAGGTCGGCAGGTGTCAGGGCGCGTGGCAGGTCGAAGTCGTAGTAGAAGCCGTCGCGGATGGCCGGCCCGATCCCCAGCTTCGCCTCCGGGAACAGCTCCAGGACGGCAGCCGCCATGACGTGCGCGGTGGAGTGGCGCATCGTGTCGAGCCTGTCATGGGCGCCCGCATCCAGCAGCTCATCGGCCGCTGAGCGGATCTCGTCAGACTCGATCGCCATGCGGCGAAGGGTAGCGCAATCCCTCAGACCGGCTTGAAGGCCTCGAACGGCTGGCGACAGTCGGTGCAGTGGTAGATCGCCCGGCACAGGGTCGGGCCGAACGGGTTCTCCAGGGTCGTGTTGCGCGAGGCGCAGTACGGGCATGTCGCAGTCGGCAGGACCGTCAACGAATCGCCGCTGAAGGTGGAGCCGATGGTGACTGGTGGCGCAAAGCCGCTCGCGCGCAGGGCCTCGCGTCCGGCTGGCGTGATCCGGTCCGAGGTCCATGGCTCGGCAAACGTCAACTGGACGGCAACCTCGTCTGCAATGCCCAGCTCCGTCAGCCGCTCGCCGATCTGCTGGCGCATCACGTCGATCGCCGGACAGCCGACGAAGGTCGGCATCAGCTCCACCGTCAGCCGCTCGCCGCCCGTCGGCCGCGCCCCGAACCTGAAGCCCCGGATCACCCCAAGGTCGACCAGGCTGATCGCCGGGATCTCGGGATCGGCGATCTTGGCCAGCGCGGCCCACACCGCCGCATCGCGGGTGGGAGCGGCGGCTACCACGACGCGTCCGCCTCCGAGCCAAACACCATCGTGAACTCCCCGTGGAGCCAAGCGAATTCGTCAGTACGACGCGTGCGGCCGTCGGCCCGGGGGCGGTCGGTTGCCGAGGGCACGGGCAGATGAGCCGCCTCCAGGCGCGCCGAGACCCCGTCCAGCCAGCGCGAGCGAAGTGCCTCAAGCGATTCGGGGAGGATTCCCGCAGCGACGAGCGTCCCCTCGCCGGCGAGGGGTGCGAAGACCGCCTGGGCATCGACCCAGAGCTGCTGGATCGCCGCCGAGAGCCGGGTCCGTGACTCCTCGCCACCCTCCGCCAGACGTCGGAGCCAGAGGTCGAAATGGAGGATATGGTAGGTCTCCTCGCGGCGCATCTTGACGGCCAGGTCCGCCAGCGGCTGATACGCCGAGGCTGCCAACGACTCAAGGCGCACCGCATCGGCATGCTCGTACAGGAAGCGGCGGGCAATGCTGAAGGCCCAATCGGTGCGCGCATGGTTCATCAGCGCGGCGTGCCGGTAGCCATCGGCTGGACGACCGAAGGCGATCCGATCCGCATCCTCGCCGGTCAGCTCGGCCAGCAGCTCGTACAGCGCCTTGGCATGGCCGATCTCGTCCTGGCTGACCGAGCTCATCGCCACGTCCTCCTCAAGCATGGGCGCGATGCCGGTCCACTCGGAGTCCCAGAAGCCGAGCACGAACTCGTCGTCGGCCATTGCCAGCAGCAGCTCGGCCAGCGCGTCTCGGGTCTCGCGATCCAGGTCGCTCACTCCCCTGCCTCGTCGGCTGCCGGGCTCCCGGCGCGCTCGCGAGCAGCCTCGAGCTTGTGCTTGATCAGGAATCCGCCGGGGCGCTTGAAAGACCGATCGAAGGGCGGCTTGAGCAGGTCGAGGTCGTCCAGCTCGATGATCGCGTCGCGGGGCACGATCCAGAGCCGCTCACTTTCCTGGCGGCGCCCGTAGAACTCGCGGGCGTAGTGCGTGGCCAGCTCCTCGTCGGGTGCATTCACGTTTCCGCCGTGGATCATCGGGTCACCCTCGGCCTCCTGGCGGAAGACCTCCCAGACGCGATCCTTGGAGCCCATTGCGCCGATGGCGGCCTCAGGCCGCCGCGCCGACCGGACCGATGATCGCGTCGCGGACCCACTTTGTTGTGGCGCGGGCGTCCCGCCGGAACTCGAGGCGCTCCTGCGACTTCGGCCCGTGACCGGTGACCACATGGCGCAGTTCGTCCCAGTCGGGCTCGGTGTAGGCCCAGCGCCCCGCCGCCTCGTCGTAGGCGAGCGCGGGATCCGGGATTACCAGGCCGAGCTCGCGGATGCGCGGCACGTAGATCGACAGGAACTCCTGGCGCAGCTGCTCGTTGCCCTTGGCCTTGATCTTCCAGATCAGGTCACGGTCGGTTTCGGGGTTGGTCGGCGGGCCGTGCATCTGCATCAGCGGGCCCCACCATCGGTCGAGGGCGTCCTGCACGAGTTCGCGCTGCGCATCGGTCCCGTTCATGAGGGTGAGCACCACGTCGCGGCCGTGCATGATGTGGACCGACTCCTCCCAGCAGATCTTCTTCATGGTTCGTGCGTACGGCGCGTAGGACGAATCTCGCAGCGCCTGCTGGCTGACGATCGCCGCGGCGTCCACCAGCCAGGCGATGATGCCCACGTCGGCCCAGCTGCGGGTCGGGTAGTGGAAGACGTTGTGGAACTTCGTCTTGCCGTCGATCAAGTCGCTCAGCATCTGCTCGCGGCTCTTCCCGAGGTCCTCGGCGACGCGGTACAGGAGCTGGGCGTGGCCCACCTCGTCCTGGACCTTGCTGGTCAGCGCAAGCTTTCGACGCAGGGTCGGAGCGCGCAGGATCCACTCCCGCTCGGGCAGGACGCCCATCAGCTGGCTGTTGGCGTGCATCTCCACGAACTTGAGCTCCGCCGCGCTGTAATCGTCCGGCATCCAGTCGTCCGGCTCGACCTTGCCGCCGCCCGACACATGGGCGTAAAACGCATCGGCTCGTGCTGCGTCGTCCATGCGCCTAGGGTAGCACCGCCGCTCGAACGACCTAGCG
>JBKKBV010000190.1:0-12327 GCA_046713375.1 Candidatus Limnocylindria bacterium | reverse complement strand
ACTCGGCGTAGCCACCATCGCGCTGGAATCCGGGTGATGCGGAGCGCTCGCAGCGCTGCTCCTCCCCGGCCGCGCACTGGGTGCAGGCGCCGCAGCCCCAGCCGCCGTATACCAGGACGCCGTCTCCTTCGGCCAGGCGTGCTCGCTTGAGCCCCGCGGCGGCTCCTGGACCCGCCGCATCAATCCAGCCGGCGACCTCGTGGCCCAGGGTGAGCGGCCGCAGGACGCGGATCCGATTGGTGCGCGCGATGTGCAGATCGGTGTGGCACACGCCGCACCCCCCGACCTTGATCCGGATCTCGCTGCCCTTGGGCCTGGGGGAAGGAACCTCTTCGATGCGCAGTGGCTCTCCGGGGGCGTAGCTCCGGACAGCGAGCATCGGTCTAGCCGGGTGGGAAGATCGCTTCGAGCAGACGCGCGACGAGACCCTTCGGCGCGGCCTGCTCGACGATGTCCAGGATGGTTCCGTCGACGCCGACCGCGAAGGCTGTCGGCTCGGCGTTGGTGTTGCCGCGGACCCCCGTGGTGTGAATCCCCAGCTCCGACACCGCGATCAGCCTCTCGTCGGAGAAGAGGAGGTACGGCAGCTCGAGCTCCTTCACGTAGGCGGCCTGCTGCAGCTCGTTGTCGGTGGTGACGCCAATGACGGTCACGCCCTGTCGAGCGAGCCGGGGGTGAGCCTCCTTGAGGGCCTCGGCCAGCGCGTCGCCGCGCTCGCGGGCGGCTGCCTTGGAAGTGGGGCCGCCGAAGAAGAGGAGGATCACCGGCTGCTTGCCGACGAGGCTGCGCAAGTTGAGCAGGTAGCCGTCCGTGGCACGCAGCCCAACGGACGGGATCTGGTCGCCGATCTTGACCTTGAGGCCGGCGGTGGCGGTGCTCACGAGCCGATTGTAGCGGCCCGCTTCGGCCGGCCGCCAAGGACCAGGCGTCCAGTGGACCGATGCAGGAGCCCATCACGCTCGAGGCCGGCGACGACCCGCTCGACTGCGCCCTGGGGCACGAGATCGCCCGCCGCTCGCATCGTGATTGCGTGGTGACGGGCTCCGGACAGAGCTCGGACGATGGCGCCGCGGTAGGCGCGATCCGAACCTGCGAAGGATGCCTGGCGCGGGACCGGGACCGCTGCCGCCACGCCTCGTGAGGGGCAGCCACCTGCGATGGGGCATGCGACGCAGCGCGGGTTCCGCGGTGTGCAGATTGCGGCCCCGAACTCCATGGTGGCGTGGGTCCAGGGCGCCGCGTCGGCGGCGCTGCCCGCGGCTGCGAGGGCGTCTGCCACGGACTGCAGCTCGACCGAGCGGGTATCGGCTCGAAGGCCGAAGCGACGCACGAGCCAGCGGCGGACATTGGTGTCCACCACACCGACCGGCTCTCCAAAGGCGAGGCTGGCCACGGCCCGGGCGGTGTACGGACCGATCCCAGGGAGCCGCTCGAGCGCCTCCACATCCTGCGGCCAGCCGTGCTTAGCGACCTCGGTCGCCGCTCGGTGCAGGGCCAGCGCGCGCCGGTTGTAGCCGAGGCCTGACCAGGCGGCGAGGACCTGCGCTTCGGTCGCGGCGGCCAGGGTAGCGGCCGTGGGGAACCGGCGCATGAAGGTTGGGAACCGCTCCGCCACGCGAGAAGCCTGGGTCTGCTGGAGCATCACCTCGCTGACCAGGACGGCATATGGATCGGCGGTGCGGCGCCACGGAAAGTCGCGGTGATCGGTCGCGTACCAGTAGAGCAGTGCGGAGCGAACGCGGGCCAGCGCGGAGCCATCGGCCAGCTGTGAGGACACACGCGGAGGGTAGCGCGCAACTGATCAGATCACTTGAACACCTTGTTCGGACGCGGGCTACCGTAGGCGGCCGAATGCGCTGCCGACTTGTTTGCCTCGATGCCGGCTTCACGCTGCTCGCGCCGCGCAGCACCCTGGGCGATGGGTTGCGCAACCTGCTTGCCGGGCACGGCCACGACATCAGTGACGAGCAGGTTCACAAGGCGTGGGAGGTGGCGGACACCTGGTTCTGGGACAGCTATCACCGGTCGGGGAACGACACCTGGGGCGACGATGCCAAGATCGACGAGGCCTGGCGCGAATACCACTCGCTGATGCTGCGGGAGCTGGGGGTCGAGCATCCCGACCACCAGCTGGTCGAGGCCATCCTGGCGGCGCAGTACGCCCCCGAGTCGTGGGAGCTGTACGCCGACGTGCTTCCGGCCGTTCGCGAGCTGCGGGAGCTTGGCATGCGGCTCGGAATCGTCTCGGACTGGGGGTCGAACCTGGTGCCCATGGTTAATGCGCTGGGCCTGGGAGGCGCGCTTGACTTCGTGATCGCTTCGGGCGCGGTCGGCCTCTCCAAGCCCGATCCGGCGCTCTTCCGCCTGGCCGCCACGCGCGCCGGGGTCCCTCCCCGGGAGGCCCTGATGGTCGGCGACTCGTATCGAGCCGATATCGAGGGTGCCGAGGCAGCCGGGATGGACGGGATCCTCATCCGCCGCCCGGAGTGGAGCGACCGGCGCGAGGCCGTCCCACCTGGGGCCAGGGTGATCGCATCGCTGGCCGAGCTGCCCGAGATCGTCCGCTCGAGCTAGGCGGGGAGCCTAGGCGGGGAGCTCGGCGACGGCCTCGTGCTCCGCGATCTCGCCGCTCGGACGCAGCTGCAGCACGATCCCGGCGGCGATGATCAGCGCGCCGCCGGCGAACTGGAGGGGAGTCGGCAGCGCGCCAAACAGGAGTGCCGCCAGGGCGATTCCGACCACCGGTTCGAGGGTCGCCAGGATGCTTGCGCGCGGAGCGCCAAGCATGCGGATGCCCATGATGAAGCAGACCGTCGCCAGCCCGGCCCCCACCAGCCCGGCGACCAGGGCCGGCCACAGCGCTGCCACGCTGGCGAGCGGCTGGCCCATCTCCGGCAGGCGGCCGATCACCGCAAATGCGAGCAGGTAGAGGAGGGTGGCGCCACCCATGGTGAGTGCCGCGGCCTGCGTTCCGGGAACCGCGCGAAAGCCGTGGTGCGCGGCAAGGGCATAGAACATCTGGGCCAGCGCTCCGATCGCGGCCAGGCCGATCCCCAGCGCGTCAAGCGATCCGAGGTCGCCGGCGCCGGCCACCACCAGCACCACGCCGGCCATCGAGATGCCGAGCGCCGCCCACCGCAGCCGGTCGAGCCGCTCACCGAACCAGAGCACGCTGGCCAGCGCCACCAGGGCGGGGTAGACGTAGAAGATCAGCAACGCGAGCGCGATCCCGATGCGCACGAAGGCGACGAACATGGCCAGGTTGAGGGTTGCATTGGCCGGGGCTGACAGCGCCAGGATGAGCCGATCGCGCCGCGGGAGCTCCCGCCAGGGGCGCCACAGCCGAGTCCCGCTTGCGGCTCGCACGGCGACGAAGAGGAGCACCACGGTGGCGCCCACCCCTGCACGCCAGGTCACCAGGGTCAGGCTCGAGACCCCGGCCTGACTCGCGTACTCCGCCATGGGACCGAGCACCCCGAACCCCGAGGCGGCGACCACGATCAGGAGCGCACCGATGACGTTGGGCGAGAGCCGCGAGATCATCGGGCGCTGGGGGCGAGGCTCTCCTCCGCCTCGGCGTTCTCGAGCTCGGCGCTCAGCCGCGCCCATTCGGCGCCGAGCTGGTCGGCTCGGTCGCGGGCCGCGTTGTGACCATCGATCAGCTCACGGAAGGCGTGATGATCGGCGTAGATGGCGGGATCCGCCAGGCGCGCGCTCATATCGGCCAGGGCCGCATCGGTCTCGCGGACTTCCTTCTCGACCCGCTCCAGTGCGTCGCGCAGGTCGCGCGTCCGGCGATAGCGCCGGTTGCGCGCCTCCGCCTCCGCTCGCTTGCGCGCCGCCGCCTTGACTGCCGACTCGCGCGGACGCGCCGGAACGGCCTCGATCCCACGAGGAGTGGCGATCCCCTCGACAGCACCGCGCGTCTCGATGTCCAGCCCGCGCTTGGCGGCGTAGTACTCGAAATCGCCCGGGTAGAGGGTGGCCTCGCCCGCGTTGACCTCGATGATGGCGTTGGCCACCGAGCGGATCAGGTATCGGTCGTGCGTGATCAGCACAATCGTGCCGGGGAAGGCGTTGAGGGCGTCCTCCAGGACGTCGCGAGACTGGATGTCCAGGTGGTTGGTCGGCTCGTCGAGGCAGAGCAGGTTGGCCGGATCGGCCATCAGCTTGGCCAGGGCCAGCCGGGTCTGCTCCCCGCCCGAGAGGATCTCCACCTTCTTCTCGACCGCGTCGCCGGTGAACAGGAACGCGCCGAGCAGGCGCCGCATCTCGGCACTGCTCATTCGCGCTGCGGCACCGGCCAGCTCCTCGAAGACCGTATTGGCGGGGTTCAGGGCTTCGATCTGGTGCTGGGCGAAGTAGGCGACCCGCACGTTGCTGCCGAGCTCGCGCGTGCCCCCCTCGAAGGGCAGGACGCCCGCGAGGATCTTGAGGAGGGTGCTCTTGCCGGCTCCGTTGGGGCCGATGAGGGCCACCCTCTGACCGCGCTCCAGGAGCAGGTCGAGGCCGTCATAGACCGTGTGTGCCCCGTAGCGCTTCACTATGTCGGTCAACGTGATGACCACGCGGCCGCTGCGCGGCGGCTCCGGGAACCGGAACTTGACCGACTTGGTGCGGTTGGTGGGGACGTCAATCCGCTCGATGCGGGCGACCTGCTTGATCCGGCTCTGGACCTGCCTGGCCTTCGCCTTCTTGTAGCGGAAGCGCTCGATGTAGCGCTCGATTCGGGCGATGGTGCGGCCCTGGGCCTTGGCCTGCATCACGAGCTGGGCGATCCGCTCATCTCGCTGGTCGACGAAGTCCGCGAAGTCGCCGACATATTCGGTGAAGAGGCCGTGGTTCAGCTCCGCGACGCGGTTGACGACGGCATTGATGAAGTCCCGATCGTGACTCACGAGCACGACGGCACCGGCGTAGTCGGACAGGAACCCCTGAAGCCATTCGACCGATGCCAGGTCAAGGTGGTTGGTGGGCTCGTCGAGGAGGAGCAGGTCCGGGTTGGCAAGCAGCAGCCGGCCGAGCGCCACGCGCATCATCCAGCCGCCCGAGAACTGGCCGATATCACGGTCCATGTCTGCCGGCGCGAAGCCGAGCCCGGCGAGAATGCGGCGCGCTTCCGCCTCCAGCGACCAGCCGCCGAGCTGCTCGAAGCGATGCTGGAGCTTCCCGTACTCGTCAATCAGCTCGGCGAGCTCGTCCTCGGCGCTGCCGTCCCCCTCGGCCTCCGCCATCTCGGCCTCGATATGCCGCATGCGGCGTTCGATGCCGCTCACTGCGCCGGCGCCGGCCACCACCTCCGCCACCACCGTGCGGCCCTGCGCCTGGGCCACCTCCTGGCGGAGATACCCGATCGCCAGGTCCTTGCCGCGCGTGACTGTCCCGGTGTCGGCCTCCTGCTCGCCGGTGATGATCTCGAGCAGGGTCGTCTTGCCGGCCCCATTCGGACCGACGATCGCGATCCTCCGCCCCGTGCCGATCTGCAGGTTGACGCTGTCGAACAGGTGCTGGGCGCCGTGGCTCTTGGCGATCCCGGTCAGTGTGACGAGGCTCATCGGACCGCCTCGGGGGTGCTGAGGCGAGCGCCACCGGTGTCGAAGCGCAGGCGGGTGGCCATGCCAGCCACCCCTACGGCATTCCAGGCCTTCTCGACCGCGTGGGCGCTGATCGGCGAGTCGCAGATGGCAAGCACGCTGGGGCCGGCGCCGGAGAGCGCCGCCCCGGCTGCCCCATGCTCGTATGCGTCCTCGATCAATGCCTTCGTCCCCGGCAGCAGCGGCAGTCGGTACGGCTGGTGCAGCCGATCGTCCATGGCGGTGCGGAGCAGCCCGGCGTCCGAGGTGACCACGGCGGTTGCCAGCAGCGCCGCGCGCGCAGCGGCCGCCGCGGCCTCGCGGTGCGGGACCATGGCCGGCAGCGCATCACGCATCCCCTGCGTGCGGCTCGTGGCCGATGCGATGAACAGGACCGGGATCCATGCCTCCGGCACGCGGAACCGGCGCAGGAGTGGAGTTGTTCCCACGTCGCCGGCCACCGACAGGGTGATGCCGCCATACAGGGCCGCAGCCACGTTGTCGGGGTGCCCTTCCAGTGTCGCGGCAAGCGTGAACAGCTCGTCCGCGTTGGGGGCGTGGCGCCCGGCCGCGGCTCCGAGCAGCAGGCCCGCGACGATTGCGCTGGCGCTGCTCCCGAGGCCACGCGCGGCCGGGATCATGCTGCTCACCTCGATCCGCCACGCGCCTGCCCCGTGCTCGGATCCATGCGCCAGGCGCAGGCCCTCGCGGAAGGCGCGGATGAGGAGGTTCTGCTCTGGATCGTCGTTCGGGCCGGGGGCGCCCTCGCCGTGGGCGTTCAGCAGGATGCCGGCCTCGTCGCCGGCGTACAGCTCGGCGCGCAGCTTCAGGCTGAGCGCGGCAGCGAAGCAGTCGAAGCCACTTCCCAGGTTGGCGCTGCTGGCCGGAACCTCGATCGTTGCGATTGGGCTGGACATGCGGGCCGAGTATACGAACGCCGGGCGTCAGACCTCCGTGTACCGGAAGCAGCTGACCAGGTGGTCGTTCACCAGGCCAGCCGACTGCATGAAGGCGTACACGATGGTCGGGCCCACGAACGAGAAGCCGCGCTTCTTCAGGTCGCGCGACAGGGCTCGTGAGGCATCCGTCTCGGCGGGGACCCCGCTCATCGACGTCCATCGGTTCACGACGGGTGTCCCCTCGACGAACGACCACAGGTAGCGGTCAAAGGCACCCGGCGCATCGGCCAGGCGCAGGTAGGCTCCTGCATTGCCGATGACGGACCTGATCTTGGCCCGATTTCGCACGATCCCCGGCTCCGCCAGCAGGCGTGCCTCGTCGTCCGGCCCATAGCCGGCGATGCGCTCGGGATCCCAGCCCTCGAATGCGCGCCGATAGCCCTCGCGCTTGCGCAGGATGGTGATCCAGGCCAGGCCGGCCTGCGCTCCCTCCAGGCTGAGCAGCTCGAAGAGGTGCCGATCGTCGTGGATCGGGACGCCCCACTCGGTGTCGTGGTAGGCGAGGTTGAGGGGATCGCCCGTTCCCCACGGGCAGCGCGGGCGATCGACGGCCATGGGCCGAGTCTAGAGCCATCCGTCGCGTGTCATGATCCGCGGCGATGTCCACCAGGCCTCGCATCGGCGCGCGCCTCGCCGCGTCCGCGGGCGCCTTCGGCGCGGTGCTGCGCAACCCCGCCCTGCGTCGAGTCGAGTTGGCGTTCCTCGGCTTCAGCCTGACGGAATGGGGCATCTGGGTTGCGATCCTCGTCTTCGCCTATGGCAATGGGGGCGCCGGCGAGGTCGCGCTGGTGGCGGTCCTCCAGCTGGCCCCGGCAGCCGTGGTGGCTCCAATCGCCGCATCATTTGGAGATCGATACCCGCGCGAGCGGGTCCTGCTGAGCGCATATCTCCTGCAGGCTGCCGTTGCGGCGGCGATGGCGGCCTCGCTGCTGGCCAATGCCCCGGTGGCGCTGGTCTACGCCCTGGCGGCGGCCTCGAACGCCGCAATCACCCTGACCCGCCCGGTGCAGGCCGCCATCCTGCCATCGCTCTCGCGCACGCCATCGGAGCTGACGGCCGCCAATGTGGCCGCCGGCAGCATCGAGAACACCGCGATCCTGGTCGGCCCGGCTGTGGCCGGGATCGTGCTCCAGGGCCTCGGTCCGGCACCGGTATTCGCCGGCGCTGCGACCCTCTCACTGGCGGGTGCGATCCTGGTTGCGGGCCTGCCACGCACCGCCGCTCCCGCTCGAGAAATGAATAGCGGGGGCCTCCGCTCCGCCATCGGCGAGACCGTGGCGGGCTTTGCGATGCTCGCCCGCGAGGAACGACCGCGCTCAGTCGTCGTGCTCCTTGGCTCAGCCTCCGTTCTGTGGGGCGCACTCGACGTCCTGCTGGTCATCCTGGCCCTCGACGTGCTTTCGATCGGCCGGTCTGGGGTGGGATTTCTGAACTCGGCCATCGGCGCCGGCGGAATCGCCGGCGCCCTGCTTGCGGCGCTGCTGGTCGGCCGCGCTCGACTGGCCGGCCCGTTCGGAGTGGGCCTCCTGCTCTGGGCCGGGGGGCTCGCCGCGATCGGGCTTCTGCCTCTCCCATTCGCTGCCCTGCTCCTTCTGGCGGTGGCCGGCATGGGTCGGGTGGTGATGGACGTCGCGGGTCGGACACTGCTTCAGCGCGTCTCGCCCGACGCCTTGCTGAGCCGCGTCTTCGGCGTGCTGGAGGGGATCGACAACGCGTCCCTTGCGATCGGGTCGGTTCTGGCACCGGCATTGATCGCCCTGGTCGGGACGCGAGGCGCCTTTATCGCGGCCGGGGTTGGCCTGATCGGCTTCACCGCTCTGAGCTGGCGTCGCCTGCTGCGGACCGATGCGGCTGGCACGGTGCGACCGCGCGAGCTCGCGGCGTTGATGGAGGTCCCATTCTTCAGGCAGCTCCCCGGCCCCGCGCTCGAACGCCTGGCAGCGGCCCTTATACCGGTCACGGCGCGCCCGGGGACGCAGATCATCACCCAGGGCGAACTCGGCGATCGCTTCTACATCATCGCCAGCGGCACCGTGCAGGTTTCGGTCGACGGGGTGCCGGTACGGACGATGAACGCGGGGGAGTCATTCGGCGAGATTGCGCTGCTGCACAGCATTCCGCGTACGGCATCGGTCGCCGCGGTCACCAAGGTCGAGCTGCTTGCGCTCGACAGCCATCATTTCGTCGAGACCGTCACCGGACAGCCGGTCGCAGCGGCAGCCGCCGAAGCGGTGATCCACGCCCGCCTCGGCTAGAGGCCCATCGCCTGGCGGATCGCCGCCGCATCTGCCTCGACCGGGGTGAGCGAGCCTTCCTCGCCGGCCACGGCGTCCGGATCCTTCAGGCCGTGCCCGGTCAGGATGCAGACGACCGTCTCCGCGCGAGCAAGCCGGCCATCGTGGGCAAGGCGTGCCACGCCTGCGACCCCCGCCGCGGAGGCTGGCTCGCAGAAGATGCCCTCGCTGCGGGCGATGCGGAGCTGCATGGCGAGGATCTCCTCGTCACTCACCGCCTCGACCAGCCCGGCGGACTCGTCGCGAGCCGCCACCGCTCCCTCCCAGGAGGCTGGATTCCCGATGCGGATGGCCGTGGCCACCGTCTCCGGCGATTCGACCGGCGCGCCGTTCACGATCGGTGCAGCGCCGCCGGCCTGGAAGCCGAGCATCCGCGGCCGGCGGTTGTCGGTCCGGCCGGAGGCGGCGTACCGCACGAAGCCGGCCCAGTAGGCGGTGATGTTGCCCGCGTTGCCGACCGGCAGGGCCACGGCATCAGGCGCCCGGCCGAGTTCGTCGACGATCTCGAAGGCGCCGGTCTGCTGCCCGGCGATGCGATCGGGGTTGACGGAGTTGACGACGGCGACGCTCCCCTCGTCGCCAAGCGCCCTGACGGCGGCCAGCGCCTGGTCGAAATTGCCGTCAACGGTGATGAGCCGAGCTCCGGCGGCGAGTGCCTGGGCCAGCTTGCCGCGAGCCACCTTGCCGGCGGGCAGGACGACGTGGCAGGGGAGCCCGGCAGCTGCTGCGTAGGCGGCCGCCGAGGCAGCCGTGTTGCCCGTCGAGGCGCAGACCACCGCCCGCGCGCCCGAAGCCACCGCCCGGTTGACGGCCAGCACCATGCCACGGTCCTTGAACGAGCCGGTCGGGTTGGTCCCCTCGAACTTCAGGTACAGAGCATCGAGGCCCAGCTCCGCGCCCAGCCGAGCCGCGTGGACCAGCGGCGTGCCGCCCTCGCCGAGGGTGATCGGGAAGGCCTCGCCGGGGCGAGCGAGGAGGTCGCGATAGCGCTCCAGGAGCGCAGGCGTGGGCATCAGCTGGTGAGCGCCTCGCGAACGATGCGCGCCTGCTCGACGTGGTGGGCCGCCGGATAACCCTCGGCCGGGCGTGAGCGCTCGGGGCGGCTGATGTCGCCGAGCGGAATGCGGAACGGGACCAGGTGCCGGATCTTGGGCAGCACGAACTTGCGGGCGCCCATGTTGCGCGGCTCCTCCTGGACCCAGGCCACCCGCTCGACATTCGCGTAGCGGGCGAGCACGGCCTCGAGCTCGTCGGTCGGGAACGGATACAGGCGCTCGCAGCGCACGATCGCCAGGTCTGCCTGTTCGGCGCGCAGCTCCGAGCCGGCGAGGTCGTAGTAGACCTTGCCGCTGCACAGGATCACGCGCCGGACGGCATCGGGCGCGGCCACGGCTGGATCGTCAAGGACCGATGCGAAGGCACCATCCGTCAGGTCGGACAGACGGGATGCAGCCTGCGGCAGACGAAGCAGCGACTTCGGGGTCATGACCACCATCGGGCGCATGTCGCCATGACGCGCCTGGCGGCGCAGAACGTGGAAGTACTGCGCCGGGGTGGTGGGGTAGACGACCCGGATGTTGCCCTCGGCGCCGAGCGCCAGGAAGCGCTCCAGGCGAGCGGACGAGTGCTCGGGCCCCGATCCTTCGTAGCCGTGCGGCAGGAGCAGGGTCAGGCGCGAGGTCTGCCGCCACTTCGCCAGCCCGGCAATGATGAACTGGTCGACGATGATCTCCGCCCCGTTGACGAAGTCGCCGTACTGCGCCTCCCACAGCACCAGCGCCTCGGGCGCCGTTGCCGCGTAGCCGTACTCGAAGCCAAGGCAGGCATACTCGGAGAGCGGGCTGTTGTGCAGCTCGAAGCTGGCCCGCGCATCGGGGAGATGCTGGATCGGGACATGCACGTCGCCCGTCTTCGCATCGTGCAGGGCCAGGTGGCGCTGGCTGAAAGTGCCGCGCACGGTGTCCTGCCCTGTCAGCCGGATCGGGCTGCCCTCGACCAGCAGCGAGCCGAAGGCCAGTGCCTCGGCCTGCGCCCATTCGATCCGCGGCTCCGGATCGTCGAGCGCGGCCAGCCGGCGGTCGAGCTGCTTGGCCAGCTTCGGATTGATGGTGAAGCCCGACGGCGTGGCCAGCAGGGCGGCGTTCAGGGCGCGCAGAACCTTCTTCTTGACGGCGGTGATCGGCTCGGGCGACTCCTCGGCGGAGATCGCCTCCTCGCCGCGGTCGAGCAGCGGCTCATAGTGCTTGCCGCGAACCGCGGCCTGGCGCGAGGCGAGATCCTTGGCGAATGCCGTGGCCCAGCCATCGGCCTCCTCCGCGGAGACCACTCCGCCATCGACCAGGCTGGACCGATACTGCTCCCGAACACTCGGGTGCGCGGCGATGGCGGCGTACATCCGTGGCTGCGTGTAAGCAGGCTCGTCCCCCTCATTGTGGCCGTAGCGCCGGTAGCCGACCAGGTCGATCACCACGTCGCCGTGGAACTTTTCGCGATACATCCAGGCGAGCCGTGCGGCGGCGAGGCAGGCCTCGGCATCGTCCGAGTTGACGTGGATGATCGGTGCGTCGAACCCCTTGGCAAGGTCGCTCGAATAGACCGTCGAGCGGGCCTCGCTGGGCTCGGTGGTGAAGCCGACCTGGTTGTTCGCGATCAGGTGCAAGGTGCCGCCGGTGCGGTAGCCCGGCAGGCGCGCCATGTTGAAGGTCTCGGCCACCACCCCCTGGGCGGCAAAGGCCGCGTCGCCGTGAATCAGGATCGGGATCGTCCGATCCGGGTCGACCGTCGCCACCGCGGCGCTCCGATCCGACTGCTGCGCCCGGGCGTGGCCCTCGACCACCGGATTGACCGCCTCGAGATGGCTCGGGTTGGGTGACAGGGTGACGCGCACAGCCTTGCGGTCCGGGGTCGTGAAGGTCCCATGCGCGCCCAGGTGGTACTTGACGTCGTCCAGCCCGCCCTTGGGAACGAGGGCGTCACTGCCGCCTCTACCCGCCTCGAACTCGGCCAGAATGGCCTCGTAGCTGACCCCCACGATGTGCGCCAGCACATTCAGCCGTCCCCGGTGCGCCATCCCGATCACCGCGTCCCGCGCTCCCGAGGTGCCGGCACCCGCCAGCAGCTGGTCGAGCATCGGCACCATGGTGTCGAGCCCCTCGATGCTGAACCGCTTCTGTCCGAGGTAGGCCTTGTGCAGGAAGCGCTCCAGGCCTTCCACGACAGTGAGCCGCGCCAGCAGCGCGCGCCGTTCGTCTGGGCTCAACGGCGCCCGATGTGCGCCGGACTCGATCGCCTGCCGCAGCCAGACCCGCTCATCGTGGCTGGCGATGTGCTCGACCTCGTATGCGATCGAGCCGCAGTAGGTCGCGCGCAGGGCTGGCAGCGCCTCGGCCAGCGTCGCGCCGGGCACGTCGATGCGCAGCAGCTCGGCCGGGACGCGTTCCATCGCCTCGGGGGTCAGGCCCAGCGTGCCGGGGTCGAGCGCCGGGTCGCCAACGGGCTCGC
>JBKKBV010000189.1:0-6315 GCA_046713375.1 Candidatus Limnocylindria bacterium | reverse complement strand
GGCCACCAGCCGCTCCCACTGGCGCTCCAGCGTCTCGGTCGAGTCGAACAGGTCCAGGCCGACGAGCCGGTTGAACAGGCCGATGGCCACGCCACGACTGCCAGGCGGCATCGGGAATGCGCGGACGAAGTCGTCGACGGACGCCTCCTCGCGCTGGTAGACGTCGTGGAGGGCCTGGGTGGGCGAGTTGACGGCAGCGCGAGCATGGCGCTGTCCGATCTCCGCCCACAGGGCGCCCTGGTCGGCAGCAAAGGGAATGTCGTCCACCTCGCCGGGCATGCGTGGCCGGGCCGCGCGGAGCGTCACCTGCTTGGCCACCATCGAGCGCAGGGAGTGGTCAACCTGGCGGGAAGCCGCGAACCGACCGCCACGATTCCATCGGCCATGCTCGAGGCAGGTGACGGGAATGGCGGTCCTGGCAGCCGCCTTGAGCAGAATGGTGATATTGATGATGCGGTTCTGGGCGCCGCCGATGATGGTGTCGCCACCCAGAATGAGCACGGGCATGAGCCCCGTGACGGCGTCAACGCTGGGGACGGTCTGCTGAGCGGCCTCCTGAATCTGGAGACCTTCGGCCGAGGCCGCTGCCTGGTCGAGGGTCAGGTAGTCCGGCGCGTAGTTCTTGAGCTCTGATTCGAGCGCGATGACGGTCAGGCCGTCGCGCCACATGCTGACGATGGGGCGGATGGCGGCAATGGCACCACCGACGACGGCGGCCGCATCTGGCTTGCTTGTTGCTTGGCGAGTTTCAGGGGGAGTTGGGGGAGTGGGCATGCCCTGAGGATCATCGGCTCAGTTGACAGCTCACGTGTCGCGGGAGGTTGGCCCTGGGTCAGATCACTGTGAACCTGCTGGGAATCTGCAGCTCCTCCAACCAGATGCGGAGGAAGCTCGTGGCTGCCGAGTTCCCGGCGTACCGCGATGCCAGCAGGTGCAGGGCGGAGGCCTGGACCGAGGTATCGGGCCCGACCTTCTCCGCCTGGTGACCAGCCTGCAGCGCTTCGACCAAGGTCGGCAGGTACCGGAACTCGACGACGAGGATCGTCTCGAGGTCCTCCTTGCCGAAATTGCGCTCAATCCCCGACCCGATTTCGTGGGTCTTCATGGCAATCCCGTCGGCATCGGGTTCCAGCCAGACACGAACCCAGTCGCCGCCCTCGCGGCCCTCGAAGACCAGGACCTCATCCGTCATGCCCGCATGATGCGCGGCCAAGGTCGCGGTACGCGCGGATTGAAGGCAGCGGCCCGACGCTGGTCATGATCGGTGCCGTCGCCGGGACCTCCTCTTCCTGATCCCGGCTCCCTGGGCAGGGCCGGTCTGGGCGCCGATCGTGGTCAGCGCGGCCCTCATCGGCTTCGGCCTGGCATGCGCCGGGCGCCTGCGGGCGGGTCAGTCCGATTCGGCCGCCGTCACCTGGGCGCGCTCCTGGCCGGTGGCGCGACACACGAGCTGTCGCATCACGGCCGGATCCTCGCGGGGTGATGAACAGCCAACCAGTCGAGTTCGAGGTCGCCCCCGCCGCACTCGAGTACGGAGTGTGGGTTCGCCTGCAGAAGACTGCCGGTCGTTGGCTGGCAATCACGCAGTGCCTGGGCACCCGTCACCTCGGGCTCGGCGCCACAGCCCGAGACGCCCTGGCGGCTGCGTTCGGACCGCTCGGTCCGCGCACCGCCGCAATCCTCATGGCCGACCCAGCCCTCTTCGGCGCCAGCCTGCACGTTGCCCGCCGCCAGGCCGCCGGGACCTGGCAGGGCTTCGCGCGCCCCTCGGAGTGAGCGGCAGAACCGGTCGAGTTTAGCGCCCAGATCTGACGAGCTGAGCGATGCGCTGATGGGACACGCCCAGAATGACGCCGGCGTCACGAACAGTGAGGCCTTCCTCCACCAGTCGCTCGGCTGCGCGGCGCGTGAGCTGAGCAGCAGCATCCTGCGCCTGCGCAGCCTGAGATCGCGCTTGCCTAGCATCGTCGACCAGGTCCCGAACGGCCGGCGGCACCACCGGCGCGACAACGACATCGAACGAATCGGGATCAGTATTAAGCACCCCCGCAATCACCTCGTGGGCCACCTCATCAGCCTGGTCGATGCGGCGCACCTGGGTATGCGCGCCGGCCACCCCCTCGACGTCCAATGCCCACCACTTCCCTACCCGCCGCGCGCGGACGGTGTAGCGCTTCACCGCCGCCACCAGTCCCGGCCCAGGATCGGTTCCAGGTCTCTCATGATCGCCTCGGCTGTCCATTCGTTGATGTCTCGATGACGGGAGATGGCGACACGAAGGCCGCCAACCTCCCAGAACTCGTGCCGGTTCCCCTGGCGAATGAGGCTGCACGCCAGGCCACGGCTCGAGGCCGCGGTCTGGATGCGCTGCACGAGCACGCGGCGCTTCATGGATCATAGTCAAGCGGCATAGCCAGGTCAAGGCTAACGACGTGGACTTATCGCCAGCTTATCCCTGCCTTACCGATCGATCTCGTCTCGCAGGGCACCCAGGACCTCGACTTCGATCAGATCCTTGGGGCGCCCAGCCGCGCGCTTCATGCGGATCAGGTCATCGACCGAAGCCACCAGCGGCGCGATCCCACCCAGCTCGGTCCGCTCGGCCGAACGAGCGAGGTCGCGATACCCATCGGTCCCCGCTGGCGTGCCGAGGAGGTCGAGGTCGCCGGCATCGGTCTGGAGCGTGAAGCTGTCGCCGGCCTTCAGGGTTCGGGCGTCTCCACGAAATGGGAGCCCAGGTTCGACGCCGCGGAGCTGAGCATGGAGCTCGCCCAGGGCATCGGCGAGCGCCAGCACGTTGGCCGCGTCCCGCGCGTAGCAGATGTCGAGGTCCCGCGTCAGCGTCGGCGAGCCGAGCAGGCGGGCGGCAATGCCGCCGATCACCACGAATTTCACGCCGTGCCGATCGAGCACCTCAAGCAGCTGCCGCGGGTCGAAGGTGACCGGGCCGGTCATCGCCGCCGTGTCCGCGGCACGAGTCGCTCCATGGCGGCCGCGTCGCGAGTCGCCAGATCCAGCCGTTGGCGGGGAGTAAGCCGCAAGAGCTCGCGGATCTGGGTGCGGTCGATGCCGATGCCCGGACGTACGCCCACGCTGATCTCGTGGCCGGTGGCGCGCAGGAGCCGGTCCAGGGTGTCAACGCGGGGCGTGATCTGCCCCGACTCGATGCGCCCAACCGTGGCCTGCGGCACGCCGGCGCGACCGGCCAGCTGGCGTTGGGTGAGGCCGGCGGTGCGGCGGGCGGATCTGAGGGCGGCGGCAGCCTGCATGTGCGGAGTGTAGCACCCAGTTGATAGCAGATCAGCTATCACCGTTCAGTAGCTCGAAGACGGGACGCCTGGCGGCGGTGCCAACCGGGTCCGCGAAGATGTCGCCCGTGCAGATGCGGCTCACGAGCCGAGCCGGCAGCGCGAGGCTGCGGACGTACTGGCGCAGTGGGTCTCGCCTCAGGGAGCGTCGAAGATGCCGTGCGTCCCGATCCGCCGCCAGACAACGTGCGCTCCGGCACCCCGGCTCTCACCGAACTGGAACGTGGCGCGGCCGTTCGGCGCCCAGGTCATTTCGAACACGCCGGGCGCACCCTGAATGCCCTTGACGCGGAGCCCCGGTCGAAACCGGCCAGCGGCAAGGTCAGCGTCGAACCTGCGAAAGGCCGCACGGTAGCGCTCGTGGTCGGCAGAGCCAAGTCGCCGCCAGTCGCGATCGAACTGCCGCGTGCGGGCGTGGCTCGGCATTCACGAGCCGAGCGAGTCGAGGAACTCGTCTACGGCCTGCGCCGGGGAGACCTGTCCGTCGCGGATGTCCTGGGTGGCACGGCGCTCGCCGCGCTGCCAGGCATCGGCCCAGAACCAGGCCTGGTCGGCATCGACAAGCTTCTTGGGACGCAGGACGATGCCCGCCTCCTCGACGGTCGCCTCAAGCACGTCGCCATCGTCCAGATGCGCAAGCCGGCGGATGGAATCGGGCAACGTGAGCTGTCCCTTCGGTCGTAGGCGGATGAGCGTCATATGTAAGAAAGTATGACTATCCCACTCTCCTGTCAAGGGAATCGATTGCTCTGAGGGTGGCGGTGTCAGGTGGGAAAGGGCCATCGGCGCCCGATACACTAGGAGCCACAGATGGTCATCACACGCTTCATCCTGGCAGCGGCCGTCATGTTCCTCGCCGGTTGCAGTGCCGGATCCAGTTCGACGCCGGAGCCTTCAGCGCCGGCAGCATCGGTCCTGTCCAGTTCGCCAACCGCCGACCCCACACCAACGCTTCCTCCAGGGGTCGCGCAGATCATCGCCTTCGAGCCGTTCTCGTACGGCATCGTCTCGGCCGGCGACACGGTCTGGGTGGAGGGCGAGAACCAGCTGTCCCAGCTCGATGGCGCCACCGGCGAGATCCTCCAGGGCATCCCTGGTTTCTGGCCCAGCGTGACCGATGACACCCTGTGGTACGTGCGCGACGAGCAGCTCGTCGCCGCTGACCTGGCTTCCGGCGACGAGCGTGCGGTGTACGAGCCACCGAAGCTCGGTCAGCGAGCGGTGCGTGACCGAGTTCTCTGGGTGGCCAGCGAGGAGAGCGGGACACTCGTCGGCATCGACCTCGAATCGAACGAGATCCTGACCGAGATCGAGCTCCCGAGCGGCGAGCCGAAATGGGTCGAGTCCTGGGAGGATGCGATCTGGGTCGTCATCGACGGCTCGGACGTGGTCCTGCGCGTCGACCCGGAGACGGGTCAGATCACCGATACGATCGAAGCTGGGAGCAGGCCTCATTCAGTGGCCGTCGGCTTCGGTTCCCTGTGGGTCATTGAGCACGGGGCCGCCGAGGTCATCCGCCTGGATCCCGATGGCCAGGTGCTGGCGACCATCGAGGGACCGGGCATCAATGTCGCCATCACGGTCGCGGGCGACTCCCTCTGGGCCGCGTCGGCGTCCGGGATCGTGGAGATTGACCCCGCTGCGAACGAGGTCGTCAGCGAGATCGTCCTCGGATCCGGCGAGTGGTACGCAATGGCCGCCAGCCAGGACTCCCTGTGGCTGACGTCAGGCGCGGGCGGAGTCCTCTACCAGATTCCGTTGCCCTAGGCGCGATCCTCGTCCTCCGTCGACTCGGCGTCGATGTCTGACACGACCGGCTCCTCGTGGACCCGGCTGGCCTCGACCATGGTCGGCTGGCCGTCGCGGTCCTTCCAGCGCGTCTCGAGGCGGAGGGTGTCGCCCTCCCCCACCAGGTGGAAGACGGCCTTGTAGCCGGTGGGGGTCGACTCAATCGACTCGATGCCCGCCTCGGTCATCGGCATCGGCAGCATGGCCACGATCGGCCCCAGGCTCGAGCGCAGCTCCTTGCTCATCTCTTCGGCAGCCTTGCCGATGTCGCCGGCCAGCAGCGCATCGCAGGTCGCCTGGGCGTGTTCGCGAACGGCCTGCTCATCCATCAGCTAATCCTTTCATGCCAGGGCCGGCGTGGACCTCAGCGCGCGTGCCACCAGCGGCGACGCAGCCCGGGAGATCGGGCTCGTAGGCGGCGAAGCCAGTGGGCGACTCCTCGACGACGACGGCGTACTTCATCGGTCCTCTTTCCTGTCGATCCCTGCCTGTCGCAGGATACTGCGACAGGTTCCGGGCGGCGGGTCGAGGGAGTCCGTTCGTCTCGGCGGCCCAAGTACCGGCTCTACTGTCACGGTCGTCCGTGCAGTCGTGCAGTCGTGCCGCACGACTGCACGAAGAGCCATGACGGCGCGGAGTCCGTCTAGGCGGACGCCGAGGCGACCTCAGAGGCGATCACGCGAGCACGCGCGGCCGACGCAGTCAGCACGGCGACGGCCTCTCCGCCATCCGCCGAGCCGTAGACGGAGGCCTCTGCCTGACCCCAGGCGCCAAGGATCAGGCGGATCAATCGGTCCACCTCGGTGGGCGTGTGGCCGAGCATCACCAGCGTCTTCTCGACCTGGACGGTGTGCTCGCGTATGTGCGAGGACCATCGGCCTATGCGGAAGCCGATGTCGATGGCGAAACCCATCCAACGCGAGCCAAGCACCAGCCGCTCGGGAGGCAGACCGGCCAGCCGCTCGGCCGATCGGTCGAGGACCTCGTCGAGGCGGGCGCGCAGTTCGGCCGGGGTGCCGGCCTCCTCTTCCTCGTCGCTCGGCAGCACGTCGTCGAGCGGGGGGCGCACCTTGGGCAGGTTCGCGTCGGCCGGGAACGCCTGCGCCTGCCACCAGGCAGTGGCCGCGCCATAGTGTCGCTGGCCACCGATGACGTGGCCGATCGTCTGCCGCACGGTCCATTGCTCGTCACCGGGGTCCGCGTCCCAGGCAGCGTCCGG
>JBKKBV010000188.1:0-5022 GCA_046713375.1 Candidatus Limnocylindria bacterium | reverse complement strand
TCTAAAATAGCCTCAGTTGCTTTTCGTGCGCGAGCCAGCCTGGCGCGCGCCTCTCCGGCGTCGCCGGCCGCGGCCGAGGCCCGGGCAAGGGCCTCGTAGCCGGCCGCCACCACCCAGTCACCGAGCCCGGAGCCCTCGCAGATCGCCAGGCACGCCCTGGCATGATGGACGGCGGGCTCGCCGCGGCCCAGGATCGAGTAGACCCGTGAGCACTGCCATTCCCCCACCGCAAGCTGCTGATCGCCGCCCAGGTCGCCTGCCTGCGACCAGTGCCAGCGCGAGGCGTGGGCGGCGTGAACCATCTGGTCATCCTGCGCAGGCGTGCGGACGGGGGCGTCGAGCATCTCCCACACCAGGTTGAAGAGGGCTACCCCCTCGGCCCGGTGCTGGGCAGGATCGAGGATCGTCGGCTCGTGGCCGTGCTGATGACCCTCGTGGTCGTCGTGGTCGTGGTCGTGCTCGTCGTGGTCGTCACTCATAGGTGGAGGGTAGCGTCACGGCCGCATCAGCGGCGCAAGGATCGCGGCCATCTGCTCGCGGTGAGGCGAGCCGCGGTACTCGTTCATGGCTTCGAGGTCGAGCAGGTGCTCCTCGACCGTGCCCGCGATCCGGACATACGCGACTGGGTAGATGCTTGCATCGGGGTTCGGCTCGAGCGTGACGGCGACGGCATCGGGTCCGGCAGCATCGACGAAGTCGGCCAGTGGCCAGATCCCCTCGTCCCGCCAGCCCTCGTCCGAGACCGATGCCACCTGCGCCAGGTACGACCGCTGGTTCCATAGCTCCGGGGCCAGCGTCAGCTGCTCGAGCAGGAAGGGCGCAACGGCGTCCGGTTCGATGACGGGGTGCGGGAACTCGATCCCGAACCGGCTCTCCGCGAGGTGGCGCACCAGCACCCGTGCGTTGTACCGATACCCATGCAACGCCCCGGAGTTGGCCGGGATCCCGTGCTTCTTGAGCCCGGCCGCGGCCTGCGTGATCGTTCCGGCGAAGAAGATGCCCGGCACCGTGGCCGACTCCCAGAACGGCGTCAGGGCCGGCATCTTGCCCTGGGCAAAGGTGGCCACGCCCAGCGCCGGCAGGTCGCGCATCGGCACGGCGAAACCCGTGGTGGCGATCGCCGCGTCCGCCTCGTAGATCATCTCGCGGCCGCCATCGGTCCGGCTGAGCCGAATCCGGAAGCCGTCGTCGGAACGCTCGATGCGCTCGATCTTGACGTCCAGCAGGAAGACGCCGTTGTGCAGCATGGCGTCCTCGTAGGGCTGGACGTAGCGCGCACGCACGCCCGCCAGGGAGTGCTCCACGACCGACAGAGCGGCTGGCCGAGGGGATCCCAGCACCAGCTGTCGAGCCCACGGCAGGAAGGCGGTGGCGATCTCGAAGGCGGAATTCTGCTTGCCGGCGATGAAGACTCGCTTGCCGGCATATGACTCGGCAGGCCCCGCCTCGACGTAGTGCGGCACCAGCTCGAGCCCCGGGGTCGGCGGCTTCCAAGGCTCCGCCATGCCGACGGCGAAGACAGCGACCTCGCAGACGTAGTCGCCATCGGGCGTGGCGAGCACGAAGCGGCCGTCATCGGCTCGGCTGGTCGACTGCCAGGGGCAGCCGTAGCGGATCTGCAGGTTCGCCCGCGCCACGAAGGTGACGAGGTTCTCCTCCATCTTGGCCCGGCTCGGGAAGGAGGAGCTGCCATCCATAAGGCCGGGCATGATCGAGCGCAGCGCCTGGTCGTCCGAGATGATGCTGTTCCAGTCGTACCACTCGCCGGCGCGTCCGGCTGGGTCGCCAAGGGCGTACGGCTTGGTCCAGCTCAGCAGGCGTTGGTAGATCGGCAGTCGGCGAAACATGCCGCCCGGCGACGGGTCGGCGCTGATCGTTGCATGGCCAATTCCCACCCGATCGAGCTCGTGGCTGAACTGGATCGCGCCAGGCCCGCTGCCGACCACGACGACCGGGTACTCCCCGGGCGGGAACGGCCGCTCGCCGTCGGTGGCTTTCGCGGTCGCTGACGCCATGCGCCTACCCGGAATGCTGGTTGGCGGCGCTCAGCCGACGAGCCATGGCCACCAGCATGCGGTACATGACGGTCGGGTGCTTGTCCAGGAACCCGTGGAGCTCCGGCCCGTTCAGGACGAGGCAGCGCAGCGGGGTGCGCGCGGTGACGTCGGCGGTCGGGGCGCTGCCGAGGAGCAGCGACATCTCGCCGAAGAAGTCGCCTCGGCCGATGTTCGCCCGCTCCTCACCATCGATCCTGACCGACGCCTCGCCGTCCACGACCACGTAGAAGTTCGACCCTGTGATCCCCTGCCGCAGGATCCGCTGGCCCGGCGCGAAGGTCGCCTCCTCGAAGATGTGGCTGATCGCCTCGAGCTGCGGGCCGCCGAGATCGGCGAAGAGGCTGAGCGATGAGATCAGATCGACGGCGTCGTCGGGCATCGTGGGCATGGTAGCCGCCGCGTGTAGCGGGCGCCTGTAATGGGGTCGGCCATTCGAGTTGCGTCCCTGAAAGGCGCCGCCCATATCGTTCGGGCATGACCTTCCGACGAGGCACGCGCCTCGACCCGGGCCAGGTCCGGGACATGCGTGGCCGTGGCGGCGCTCTCGCCGTCGGCGGCGGCCTGGGCGGCGTCGTGGTGCTCGTGCTGGTGATGCTGCTGGGTGGCTCGCCCCAGGACGCTGCAACGCTCACCGGCATCCTGGACCGGACCACAGTCGGCAACCAGGAGCCAAACGACCTGACCCAGGAGTGCCAGACCGATGTCGACGCCAACTCCCGCGAGGATTGCCGGATCATCGGCTACGTGAACAGTGTCCAGGCCTACTGGGAGACGGCGGTCGAGGGCTACACGCTCGCCCCCACCACCTTCTTCGAGGGTGCGATCAACACCGGCTGCGGCCAGGCGTCGAGTGCGGTCGGCCCGTTCTATTGCCCGCTGGATGACAGCGTCTACATCGACCTCGGCTTCTTCGACACGCTGCAGACCCAGTTCGGTGCCGAGGGCGGGCCGTTTGCTGAGGCCTACATCATCGCGCACGAGTACGGCCACCACGTCCAGGACCTGCTGGGGACCTTGCAGCCGGGCGGCGGCGGGACCGGAGCCGAGAGCCAGGCGGTCCGGATCGAGCTCCAGGCCGACTGCTTCGCTGGCGTGTGGGCCGGCAATGCCGTCGAGACCGGCTACCTGAACCCGATCACCCCCGAGCAGGTGGGCCAGGCGGTCGACGCGGCCGAAGCGGTCGGCGACGATCGGATCCAGGAGAAGACCCAGGGACGGGTGACGCCCGAGAGCTGGACCCACGGCTCGGCGGAACAACGCGTGGAGTGGTTCCGGACCGGCATGGACAGCGGCGATCCCAAGGAATGCGACACCTTCAGCGCCAACCTGTAGGAGCGCCGCGCTAGCATCCTGACTCCATGGACTACCGGGGCCGCCCCCTCATTCACCCCAAGACGCTGGCGGCGTGGCGGGACTGGCTGACGAAGCACCATCAGGACACCGACGGTGTCTGGCTGGCCCGATGGAAGAAGGCCAGCGGCAAGGTTCCACTCGACTATGCCGGGATCGTCGAGGAGGCCCTGTGCTTCGGCTGGATCGACGGTCAGGCCACCACGCTCGAGGACGGTCGCCAGGCGCAGCTCCTCACCCCACGGCGTCGCGGAAGCGGTTGGGCGCGCTCGAACAAGGAGCGCGTTGAGCGCCTCATTGAGGACGGACGCATGACAGAAGCCGGTATGAAGGTGATCGATGCTGCCAGGGCCGACGGCTCGTGGTCGCTGCTGGATGGCGGCGAGGCGCTCATCGAGCCCGCCGAGCTGGCGGCCGCCCTGGACGCGAATCCAGAGGCTCGCCGGCAATGGGATGCCTTTCCGAAGTCACGGCGCCGCGCGCTGATCGCATGGGTGACGTCCGCCAAACGCCCGGAGACTCAGCAGCGGCGGGTGGCGAGCATCGTCGAGGGGGCCGCTCAGGGCCGTCGCGCCAACTCCTGACGCGGCGTTGCCTATCGCGCTCCGAAGAGGTTGTTGACGACCTCGCGGAGGTCCGGCAGGTTGCGGGAAGTCGGCAGCCGTCGCTCGAAGGTCGCCAGCAGCGCTCGGTAATACCAGGCCGGGCGCGGATCTCGTCGAGCACCGGCTTCCCGCCCTGGTCCTCCGGGCCGTCGTGAAGGAGTGCCGCGATCGCCTCGTCCTCGCTGCCACCATCCTCCAGCACGAGACTACAGACGGCAAAGAGGTGCGCCACGTACGGAGTCGAGGTCGCCTTGCGGACCTGCAACCGGTGCAGCTCGATCGCGTATGCCGCCGCCTGGTCGAACCGGTTGGTCAGGCGCCCACCTCGTGGCCCAGTTCGGCCGGTACGGGGGTCGCGGCGTCGGCTTCGGCACCCTCACCCATCCGGCCGCCGGGGAGGCCAATCAGCACGATGAGCGCGGCCACCAGGGCGGCCCCGACACCGATCACGAACGTCGCCGCGGTGGCGATCGAGAACGCCTCGTGGATCCCCTGGACGATCAGCGGAATGAGTGGCTTGACCTGCTCCTGGGCTTCCGCCGGCAGGCTGGCGAGGATCCTGGAGCCCAGATCCCCCACTCCGGAGAGGTTATTGAGGGCTGAGGCGCCACCCTGTGCAAACTGGCCGGCGAACTCGGGTGGAACGCCTGCCGCTTCAATCTGCTTCGGCATCTCTTCGAGCAGGACCGACCCGAAGACCGTGCCGGTGAGCGCGAGCCCCACCGTCCCGCCCACCTGCTGGAAGAGGGTCAGGCCGCTTGTCGCGGTGCCGAGCTCGACCGGCGGCACGTTGTTCTGCACCGCCAGGGTGAAGACGGCAAAGCCAGGTCCGATGCCGATCCCGGTGATGGCCATCCAGAGCCAGACGAGCGGGGGGTCGGTCTCGGTTCGCAGATTGGTCAGCAGGAAGAGGCCCAGCGCCAGGAAGAGCAGCGCCACGAAGATGATCGGCTTGTATCGGCCGGTACGCGCGACGATCTGGCCGGAGACGATGGCGGAGATGATCAGCC
>JBKKBV010000187.1:0-12326 GCA_046713375.1 Candidatus Limnocylindria bacterium | reverse complement strand
ACTGTGCGGCTGTGCTGCACGAATGGGTCTGACGCGGGGCATGGACGGCGACGGTGCCGGCCGCCGCCCCGGGCGAGGCGCCCCCTAGCCGATCGGCGTCGCGGGGTCCCAGCCCTCGAGGCGCTTGCGGACATCGGCCAGGAAGTTGCCGACCTGGGCTCCGTCGAGGACGCGGTGATCGAAGGAGCAGGTCATGTTCATCATCGGACGAACGGTGATGACGTCCTCGCCCTCGACGCTGATCACGACCGGCCGTTTGACGATCGCCTCCATGGACAGGATGGCGACCTCCGGGCTGTTGATGATCGGCATGGATGAGACCGATCCGAACCAGCCGGTGTTGTTGACGGTGAAGGTCCCGCCCTGGATCTCGTCGAGCTTGAGCTTGTTGATGCGGGCACGGGCCGCAAGGTCCTGGATCCGATGGTTCACGCCGCTGATGCTGAGCTGGTCGGCGTTGGCGATGACCGGCACCAGCAGGCCGTTGTCGACCGCCACCGCAATGCCGATGTTCATGGCCTGCTTGAGGACGATCCGGTCCTCGGCGAACTGGCTGTTGAGCGTCGGATGCTGGCGAAGGGTCTCGGTGACGGCCTTGATCACGGCGGCCACGTAGCTGATCCCGATCCCCTCGCGCGCCTTGTACGACTCCTGGTTCGTCTCGCGCCAGCGCACGACGTTGTGCATGTCCACCTCCACCACCGTGTAGGCGTGGGGGACGGTCTGCTTGACGCGCGTCATCTTGGCCGCGATCCCCTTGCGCATCTGACTCAGGGGAACTTCTACGTCGCCGCCGGTGGGGGCGGGGAGGGGAGTCGGGGCCGCATAGGCGGGCGCGGGAGCAGCGGCTGGCGGTGGTGCCGCTTCCTCGGCCATCGGTGCCGGGACCGGCGTAGGCGGCGGCGCCGCCGGCTCGGCCGCCCCTGCTGGCTCTGCCACGGCGGCGGGGGTCGGGCTCTCGGCGGTTGCGGGGACGGCTCCAGATTCCATGAATGCGAGTACGTCGTCGCGCGTGACGCGCCCACCGGAGCCGCTGCCGCGGACCATCGTGATGTCGATGCCGTGCTCTCGCACCAGGCGACGGACCGCCGGGGTCATGCGCGTGGTCCCGTTCATGTCCGGCTCCGATGGCGTGGCGGCCGCGGTGTCGGCCGGCTGAGGTGCGGGAGCCGGTGCCGGGGTTTCGGGAGCGGCCGCAGCTTGCGGGGCAGGGCCTGTAACAGCCTCGGGCGCGGCGGCAGCCGCAGTCGGCTCGGGAGCGGGCGCGGGGGCGGCCTCCGGCTCTGGAGCGGGCGGTGTCGGTGCAGACTCGGCAACAGCCGCAGCGGGCTGGGGAGTCGGAGCGGCGGCCTCATCAGCGTTGCCGTCCGTCTCGATCTCGGCCAGCGGGGTCCCGACCTTCACGGTCTGGCCGTCGCCCACGATGATCTTGGTGACGGTGCCCGCGACCTCGGCCGGGACCTCGGCGTTGACCTTGTCGGTGACCACCTCGAAGAGCGGGTCGTACTGCTCGACCTTGTCGCCCTCCTTGACCAGCCAGCGCTCGATGGTCCCCTCCGTGACCGACTCGCCGAGCTGCGGCATCTTGATGGTGGTCGCCATGGTCTCTCCGCTCTCCTAGGCTGACGCGCCGCTCGCCGGCGCGATCGATTTGCTCATGTTGCGCTCACGGTACAGATCGCGCAGGCTCGGCATCGGCTCAGAAGGCGGCCAGCGTGCGCGCCGCCTCGACGATCTTGGCCGGATTGAGCATGAACCAGTCCTCGAGGCTGTGGTGGAACGGGACGCCTGGCACCTCGGGACCCGCCAGGCGCGTGACCGGCCCGTCGAGGTGCTCGAAGGCCTGCTCGGCGATGATGGCCGCGACCTCCGCCCCAAAGCCGCCGAAGCGGTTCGCCTCGTGGACGACCAGCGCCTTGCCCGTTTTGGCCACCGATGCCAGGACCGCGGCAGTGTCGAGTGGGCGCAGGGTGCGCAGGTCGACCACCTCGGCTTCCACACCGTCCTCCCGCGCGAGCGCCTCTGCCGCCTCGAGCGCGCAGAAGCGCATGTAGCCGTAGCAGAAGATCGAGAGGTGCTTGCCCGCTCGGGCCACCTCGGCCACGCCGATCGGGACGACGTGATCGCCGTCGGGGACCTCCGCCTTGAAGAGTCGATACGTCTTCTTGTGCTCGAAGAACATGACCGGGTCGGGGTCACGGACGGAGGCCTTCAGCAGACCCTTGGCATCGGCCGGGGTTCCGGGGGCCACCACCTTGAGGCCGACGGTGGAGGTGAAGTAGGTCTCGTTGCTCTGCGAGTGGTACAGCGCGCCATGGACGCCGCCGCCGTACGGCATGCGGATCACCATCGGCAGACCGAAGGCGTTGTTGGACCGATAGCGCATTCGGCTGATCTCGGACACGATCTGGTTGAAGGCGGGATACGAGAAGTCGGCGAACTGCATCTCGGCGATGGGGCGCAGGCCGTAGATTGCGGCTCCTGCCGCGGCTCCGGCGATCATCGCCTCGGTGAGCGGCGTGTCAAGCACCCGCTTCCCGCCGTACTTGGCCCACAGCCCCTCGGTGGCGCCGAAGACGCCGCCCTTCTTGCCGACGTCCTCGCCCAGGACCATCACGTTCGGGTCGCGCTCCAGCTCCTCGTCCATGGCGCCGCGGATCGCCTCGAGGATGTTCAGCTCGGCCATCAGCCGCCCTGCTCGGCGTAGACGTGCAGCTCTGCGGTGGCCACGTCCGGCTCGGGACGCGCCTCGGCGCGCTTCGAGGCCTCGTTGATCTCCGCCTTGACCTCGGCCCGGTACTGCTCGTCGAGCTCGGCGGTGAGCAGCCCGACCGCCGCAAGGCGGCTCGCGAACAGGGGGATCGGGTCGTGCTGCTTGAGCTCCTCGACCTCGGCCGGGTCGCGGTAGCGGCGCTGATCGTCGTCCGACGAGTGGCTGGTGAGGCGATGCACGATCGCCTCGATCAGGGTCGGCCCCTCGCCGCGCGTGGCTCGTTCATGCGCCTCCCTGGCGGCGGCATAGCACGCCAGCGGATCGCGGCCGTCAACCGTGACGCCGGGGAAGCCATAGCCTTGGGCGCGGGCCGCGACCGAGAGCCCGCCGACCTGCTGGTCGAGCGGCACGCTGATGGCGTATCCGTTGTTCTCACATACGAAGATGACCGGCAGCTTGTGCACGCCGGCGAAGTTCATGGCCTCGTGGATCTCGCCCTGGTTGCTGGTCCCCTCGCCGAACGAGGTGATCGCAACCACGTCCTCGCCCTTCACCCACGCGCCCATCGCGATGCCCACCGCGTGCAGCACCTGGGTGCCGACCGGGGAGCTGAGCGAGACGATGTTGTAGCGCGCGGCACCGTAATGGCCGGGCATCTGGCGCCCCCCGGATGACACGTCATCGCCTTTGGCCAGGTGGGCGGTGATGATGTCCTCGGGCGTCATCCCGAACGTGATCGCGGAGGCGATCGAGCGGTAGTAGGGTGCCATCCAGTCCTGGTTCGGGCGCATCGGCCAGGTCATCCCGATCTGCGCCGCCTCGTGACCCTGCCCCGAGATGATGAAGGCGATCTTGCCGGCGCGCTGCATCAGCCACATCCGCTCGTCGACCGCGCGCGCCAACAGCATCTGGCGGTACATGGCCAGCACATCGGCGTCAGTCAGGCCCAGCGCCTTGTGTCCCAGCTCCGCGACCTTGGTGTTCGCCATCACTCCCATTGTCTCAGACGTGGATTGCCGCGCCATCCACGGCGAGCGCCGCCTCGACCAGCACCTCGGTCAGGGTCGGGTGCGCATGGACCGACATGGCGATCTCCCCGGCCGTCCCTTCCAGCAGCAGGGCCAGGGTCGGCTCGGCGAGGAGGTCCCCCGCGTGGGCACCGATGAGGTGCGCGCCGAGCAGGAGGCCGCTTTCCGCATCGGCCACGAGCTTGGCGAAGCCGTCGACCTCGCCCACGATGGTCGCCTTGCCCAATGCGCGGAAGGGGAAGGATCCGACCTTCACGCTGTGCCCGGCATCGGTCGCCTGGGCCTCGGTCATCCCCACCGATGCGATCTCCGGCCGGCAGAAGGTGACGCGCGGCATGAGCTCCATGCGGACCGGCTCCGGATCGTGGCCCGCGATCTTCTCGACCGCGACCACCGCCTCGTGGCTCGCAACGTGGGCCAGGGCGTAGCCGGGCACGATGTCGCCGATGGCATACAGGTGCGGGACGCCGGTCTGCATGAAGCCGTTGACCTTCACGAAGCCGCGCTCCATCTCGACCCCTGCGATCTTGTCCAGCCCGATCTCGTCCGTCACCGGGCGACGCCCGACCGCCACCAGGATGAGGTCCGTCTCCATCTCGACCCGCGTCTTGCCGTCGCGCGCCTCGACCGCGAAGTGGACCCCGCCCTTGGTCCGCTCGATGCTCTTGGGGTCGATGCTCGACGAGGCGTAGATCTTCACGTTGCGCTTCTTGAAGATGCGGGTCAGCTCCTTGCTCACGTCCGCGTCCTCGAGCGGCACGATGCGGTCGAGGTACTCGACCAGGTGCACCTGCGCGCCCAGGTCGGAGTAGAGGCTGGCCCACTCCACGCCGATGGCGCCGGCGCCGACGATGGCGACACGCGCCGGGACCGTATCGCGCTGCAGTGCCTCGTCCGAGGTGATGATCCGCTCCCCGTCGACGTCAAGCCCCGGCAGGCTGCGCGGCGCCGAGCCGGTGGCCAGGATCAGGTCCGCGGCGGTCGCGTCCAGGTCGCCGGACTCGCCGCCGCTGACATGCACGCTGGTCGGGCTGGTCAGGGTCCCCGTGCCGCGCAGAACGGTCACCTTGTTCTTCTTCATCAGGAACTCGACGCCCTTGACGTGCTTCTCGACCACCGCGTCACGTCGCTTGCTCAGGGCGGGGTAGTCGAGCGTGATCCCGTCGCCGCCGGCGAGGCCGAACTCGGTCCCCTGCTCCGTCACGCGGTGCAGCAGGTCGGCGGTCTCGAGCATCGCCTTGGTCGGGATGCAGCCGCGGTTCAGGCAGGTGCCGCCCATCTTGTCGCGCTCCACCAGGCCGACCGTGAGGCCAAGCTGCGCGGCGCGGATGGCGCCGACATAGCTCATCCCGCCGCCCAGGATCAGCAGGTCGAACTGCTGCGCTTCGCTCATGCGGGGACTACCGGTCGATCCAGGGGCCGCCCCTCATGGGCAACCATCACGGCGCGCCAGCTGTCCGAGACTGGCATCGGCTTCTCGACGTCGTAGTCGAACGCAACCAGCACCGCTTCCGATCGGGCCAGTTCGCGGGCCTCCTGGTTGATGAGCAGGTGTGACATGCCGATGCTGGTGCGCCCGATCCAGTCGACCCGGCTGCCGACCTCGACCGCGTCGCTGAACAGCACCTGCGAGAGGTAGTCGATCTTCAGCATGGCCAGGATGAAGGGCATGCTGACCGGATCGACGCCGGTCCCCAACACGTCGCGCAGGTAGAGGACGCGCCCCTGCTCGACGTAGGTGGCGATGACCGCATTGTTGACGTGGCCAAAGGGATCGAGGTCGCCGAGACGCACCTCGAGGCGCGTGCGGTGACGGAACTCATCGATCACGGGAACCCGATTCTACACGGGCCGTCAGATCGCTTTGGCGGCCCGGTCGATCAGCGCGGCGAGGAGGGTGATGCGCGGGACGACGCTCGACAGGTCGAGCCATTCGTCGGCCGAATGGTCGTCGCCGCCGACCGGCCCGAGCCCGTCAAGGGTGGGAAGTCCGGCGGCGGTGGTCGTGTTGGCGTCGCTCGCCCCGCCGGTCAGGGCGTCGCGCAGCTCGAAGCCGAGCTCCCCCGCGATGGCGATTGCCAGCACGGCCAGGCGGGCATTGCCCGGGGTTCGTTCCATCGGCGGATGGAAGGCCGCCCTGCGCAGGGGGGCCGACACGCCCTCGAGGGTGGGCCGCATGACGATCGCCTCCACCTCGGCCGCGGCAAGCTCGAACTCGGAGCTGCTCGCCGCGCGCAGGTCGAGCTCCATCCGGCACGATTCCGGGACCACGTTGGGACGAGTGCCCCCCTCCACCACGCCGGCGTTGACCGTCACGCTGGGCCAGCGCCCATTCAGGGCGTGGAGGGCGAGCACCTGGTGCGCTGCCTCCAGGATGGCGCTGCGACCCTTCTCTGGCTCGACTCCGGCGTGTGCCGCGCGCCCCCTGATGGTGACCTCGTAATCGGCAATCCCCTTGCGGGCGCTGACGATGTCCCCATTGGCGCGGGCGCATTCCAGCACAAGGGCCGCGTCGTGTTCGGCGCTGAGGCCGCGGATGTGGGCGGTGCTGAAGGGCGAACCGATCTCCTCGTCGGGATTGGCGACGAAGGTCACCGATGAATGACGGGCGAGGCTGCGCAGGGCAGCGAGCGCATGCAGGCCCGCCAGCAGCCCGCCCTTCATGTCGCTGACGCCTGGACCCGTGGCCCGGTCGCCTTCGACCTTGAACGGTCGCTCCGCGGCGGTGCCGGGCTCGAAGACGGTGTCCATGTGACCGATCAGCAGCAGGCGTGGGCCCGAACCCTCCAGGCGCCCGATGACGAGGTCACCCAGCTGCCGCTCTCCCTCGGTGGGGGAATGCGGAATCCGCTCGACCGCCGCGCCCAGCTCTTTGAGTGTCCCGCTGACGGCGTCGGCGACGCGGTTGACGCCGGCCGGCGTGTACGACCCGCAATCGATGCCGACGAGACTGGCAAGGTCGCCCACGAAGCGCGCGGTGCGCGTGGCGACGGCAGCCTGGAGGCCATCGGGGAGGGTCACGGCGCGTGAGTATACTGCCGGCCATGCCGAACGACGCGCGGCCGCAGGCCGAGGTCGAGCTGCTCGAGCTGCGCGTGCTGGACGGCCCCAATCGGTTCTTCAACCGCCCCGCCATCAAGCTCGAATTCGGCTCCGACACGCCCTATGTGGCGTCGGACGTGGCGGCCGCCGCCGCGCTGGCGTTGCGACGTCTCCACGTGGCGCTCGAACTTCCTGTCCCTCACGTCACCGTTCGACACTCCCACGACCATCGGCGCGCGGCCATCGCCTTCCGGTGGCGACGGCGGGCGCGGTCGCAGGCGATCGCGGCGGCCGCTGCACGAATCGCGGCGGGTGTCAGCACGGCACGCCAGGAGCTGCGCGGTCTGCGGGCGGTCGCACCCGGCCCGATGCCCAACCTGCCGCGGCCACAGATCCCCGTGGTCGCGGTCACCGGAACGAACGGAAAGAGCACCACCACCCGGCTGATCGCGCACATCGCGACGGTCGCGGGGATGAAGGTGGGGATGACCAACTCGGATGGGATCTACATCGGCTCCGAGCTGATCGAGGCGGGGGACTGGACTGGCTTCGGTGGTGCGGGCCGCGTCCTCGCCGAGCCGCAGCTGGAGCTGGCGGTGCTGGAGACGGCCCGCGGCGGCATCCTGCTGCGCGGCATCGGGTATGCCGCCAACGACGTCGCGGTGGTGACCAACGTCTCGGCCGATCACCTGGGCCTGCAGGGGATCGACACGCTCGACGAGCTGGCCGAGGTGAAGGGCGCCGTGACCCGCATCACCAAGCGCTCGGGCTGGGTGGTGCTGAACGCGGACGATCCACGGGCCTGGCGCATGCGTCGCGAGACGAAGGGCAGCTGGTACCCGTTCACCCTCGATCCGGACAACCCCCGGATCGAGCTTGCCCTCGACCGAGGCGGGCGTGCCGCCATCGTGCAACGCGGGTGGCTGATCCTGCTGGGGGCCGGCCGCCGACCGCATCGAGTGACTCGCATCGTCGACCTGCCGGTCACGTTCGCGGGCCTCGCCGAGTACAACGTGGCCAACGCGCTGGCCGCGGCCGCCGCTGCGGACGCGGTGGGCATCCCGATCAAGACGATCGCCGAGGGGTTGCGCAGCTTCGCGCTCGACAGCGAGCTGAACCCCGGCCGGCTCAACCTGTACGAGCGCCGCGGCCTGCTCGTCGTCGTCGACTTCGCGCATAACGAGGCGGGTCTGGCGGGGCTGCTGGAGGTGTGCCGCAAGCTCACGCTGGCGTCCGCCCGCGCCTCGCGCCACGGGCGGGGAAAGGTGCGACTGGGGATCGGCACGGCGGGCGACCGGACCGAGGAGATCCTGCATGGCCTGGGCCGGCTTGCGGGCGCCCAGGCCGATGACGTGGTGATTGCCGAGAAGCGCCACTACCTGCGTGGACGCGACCTCGAAGAGATGAACGAGATCATGCGATCGGGGTTGTACGAGGCCGGATACATTGGCCCGATCGAGGCCTACCCGACCGAGCTGGAGGCGCTCCAGGTACTGGTCGCGCGTGCGCATCGTGGCGACGTGGTGGCCGTCATGACGCACGTGGAGCGCGCCGAACTCTTTGCCTGGCTGGAGAAGGAGGGCTATCGGCCGGTCCAATTCGACCGGCTGCGCAAGCTGGTCGGCGCCTAGCTGTCGATCTCGGAAGCGGCCATCTCGTCGTCCAGCACGTCGAGCGGCTCGTCGATGGTCGCCGCTGGCAGGTCTGCCGATGCGCCCCCGTGCTGCCGTCGCTGGAGCTCCTTCCACACCGCATTGGCGTGGTCGACACAGACCACCACCACGTCGCCCTCGTGCCCCATGTCCAGCGCGTAGCGGGTCGCCTCCATCTCGTCGAGCACCGTCTCGACGTTGGCGCAGCGCGCGCCCCCGGCCATCGCGTCGCGCACGCCCCGTTCGATCAGGGCTGCGGTGCCGCCGACCTGGCGTCCGCGGTTGTTCGCGTCCTCGCGCACGATGATCGTGTCGAAGTAGGCGGCGGCGATCCGCCCCAGCTCGGAGATGTCCTCGTCGCGCCGATCGCCGGCGGTCGCCAGCACCCCGATTCGCTGCCCGGTGACCAGCGCCCGCCGGCCGCTGGCTGACGGCTCGGCCAGGCGGTCCACGAACTCGCCCAGCGCGGACACAGCCGGCGCGTTGTGCGCGTAGTCGACGATCACCCGGTAGCCGTCCAGCTCGAACATGTTGAGTCGCCCCGGGGCCATGAAGTAGCTGGTCGTGAAGGTGCGCAGCCCCTGGCGCACGTCATGCAGGTGCGCGCCGGCCGCCCACGTCGCTGCGGCGGCCGCCAGGGCGTTCTGCACGTTCATGCGTGCCCGGCCCTCGAAGGTCGCCGGCAGCAGGTGCGTCCAGACCAGCGGCAGGTTCTTGCGGCCCTGGCGCAGGACGATCATGTCGCCGTTGCGTCCCGGCTCCAGCGTCACGGCCCGCCGGCCGCGGCTTGCTTGGCGCCGGATCGATTCATTGTTCGGATCCATGCTGAAGTAGATGACCGATCCGGAGCAGTGGCGACCCATGGCTGCCACGAGCGGATCGTCAGCGTTGAGCACGGCCGTGCCGTCGCGCGGGACGGCCTCGACCAGCACCTGCTTGACGGCGGCCAGCTGGCGCATCGAGGTGATGCCGCCCAGCCCCAGGTGGTCTCCGGTCACGTTGAGGACCACCGCCACGTCGTTGCGGTCGTATCCGAGGCCCTCGCGCAGGATGCCGCCGCGGGCGACCTCGAAGACCGCCATCTCGACATTCGGGTTCTGGAGGACGGTGGAGGCCGACCTGGGGCCGCTCATGTCGCCGCGGCGGATGAGGCGGCCGTCGACCACGATGCCATCGGTGCTGGTCATGCCGACCTTGCGCCCCATCCCCTTGAGGATGTGGGAGATCATGCGGGCGGTGGTGGTCTTGCCGTTGCTGCCGGTGACCGCCACGATCGGGATGCGGGCCGCCGATCCGGGCGGAAAGAGCATGTCGATCACCGGCTTGGCGACGTACTGCGCCTCTCCCTCGGTCGGGTGGGTGTGCATCCGGAAGCCCGGCGCGGCGTTGACCTCCACGATCCCGCCGCCGGTCTCACGCACCGGGAGGCTGATGTCGGGGCAGATGAAGTCGATGCCGGCGATGTCGAGCCCCACCACCCGCGCGGCCTGCTCGGCGATCTCCGCGTTCTCGGGGTGGATCTCCTCGGTGCGGTCGATGCTGATGCCGCCGGTGCTCATGTTGCCGGTCCGCTTCAGGAAGACGCGCGTCTCGGCCGGTGGCACGTCGGTCGTGGCGAAGCCCTGCTCGGCGGCGTAGGTGATCGACTCCTCGTCCACGTTGATGCGGGTCAGCACCTTCTCGTGGCCGATGCCACGTCGCGGATCGGCATTGGTCGTTCCGATCAGCTCGGCGAGGGTGTGCGTGCCGTCGCCATCGACGTGGGCGGGGATCCGCTGCGCCACCGCCCGCAGAATGCCGCCGATCACGAGGCAGCGGTAGTCGTTGCCGGTCAGGAAGCTCTCCACCACGACGCCGCCGTTGCGGGACTCCCTGCGGGCGCTGGCGTAGCCATCCCGGACGGCAGCGCCATCGGCGAGGTTGAGGATCACGCCACGGCCGTGGTTGCCATCGAGCGGCTTGACCGCGACCGGGTAGCCGATGCGAGCCGCGGCGGCTACTGCCTCTTCCGCGTTGCGGACCACATCGGCGCGGGGGACCGGCACGCCGGTGCCGGCCAGGAGCTTGTTGGTGAGCTTCTTGTCAGATGCGATGTCCACGCCCAGCGAGCTCGTGTTCGAGGTCATGGTGGCCCGGATCCGCTTCTGGTGGACTCCGTGGCCGAGCTGAACCAGCGACTGGTCGTTGAGCCGGATCCACGGGATGTCGCGCAGGCTGGCCTCGTCGAGCAGCGCCTGGGTGGAGGGGCCGAAGGCCGCGCGCTCCGCGAGCAGGACCAGCTGCTCGAACTCGGTGGCCAGGTTGAAGTCCGGCGCCGGCTCGACCAGGTGGTTGACCAGCCGCACCGCCAGGCGGCCCGCCGCCAGGCCGACGCTCTCCTCCGCGTACGAATAGACGACGTGGTACTGGCCCGGCTCGCCGGTCCCGCGCGTCTTGCCCCGCCCCACCTCGGTGCCGGCGTCGCGCTGCAGCTGGAGGGCAATGTGCTCTGCGACGTGCCCCACCCAGGTGCCGTCGCGCAGACGCTTGGTGAAGCCACCGGTCCGGCCGGTCGAACAGGAGTGCAGGCCGACTCCGGGAAGCATGGACAGGAGGGCGTCGGTGAAGCCGGGGATCTTGTTGGTCGGAAAGGCCTCCAGCACACCCAGGTCGACCACCAGCTTGATGGTTGGGTCGTAGCTCCAGTAGTTCGGGCCGCGGTAAACGCGCGTCTCGATGATCCGCAGCGTCGCGCGCGGCTTGGCGGCCGAGGCCCTCTTCGAGGCGTTCCTCGAGGCGGAGCCCTTGCGAGCAGGCGGTGCGGACGTGCGAGCCTTGACGAGCTCCTTGCGGCGGCCCTTCGCGCGCTCCGTCGTCACTCGCTGGCCTCTTCGTCGCGGTGCGCGCGCATCGCGCGCCGGCGGGCGCGCTCCGGGGCGGTGTCGTCGGCTCCCTCGGCCGCCACGCGACGGATGAGGCGGCGCGCCTTGTCGCCGGCAGCGAGCAGCTGAGTCTGCTGTCGCTCACTCAGCTCGACGGAACGGAGCGGGGTGAGGAGTTTCCGCCGGCGCAGGTCGAACCGGTAGCCGCTGGGCAGGGAATGGAGGATGACGCCGCTGACCATGATCGGCCGGTGGCGCTTGACCTCGTACGCATCGGTCTCGATCCGGGCCGGGTCGAGGATGGTGACCGACCCCTTGCCGAGCACCTCCATCACGCCCGACGGGCTGACCAGCGCGGCCGTGTCCTCGTCGACCCCCATCCCGATCAGGGCCGGCGACTGTGCGATCAGGGCCAGCAGGCGCCCGATCCGATTCCGCTGCTCGAAATGCTGGTCGATGATCACGCCGGGCAGCAGTCCCAGGCCCGCGCTCATCTGGGTCATGCGCTGCTTGGGCGAGGTCCCGCTCGTCCCGAATGCGACCATGTGACTGCTGATGGCCGAGGCCCCGGCACTGGTGCCGGCGATGATCGCGCCCTGGCGGTGGCGCTCGATGATGGCCTTCCCCAGCGCGGTGCCGCCGATCACGCTGGAGAGCCGCAGCTGGTTGCCACCGGTCATGAAGATTCCGGTCGTATCGGCCAACTGTCCGGCGAGCGCCTGGTCATTTGCCTCTTCCCGGGTGATCGGTCGCAGGCCGATGACGTCCGGGATCCCGAGCTGCGCGAAGAGGGCGCGATACAGGTCGGTCGCCTCGTCGCCCAGGGACGAGGCGGTGGACACGATCGCGACCCGACCCTCCGCCCCGCCGGCCAGCGACGCGAAGCGCGACAGGATCTGTCGCTGCCGAAGCTTCTCCTCAGCGCCACCGATGATCAGCAGGTGTCCTGGGCGGGCGGCGCCCGGGCGGGAGGGTTGGGCCATATTGCCGGGCAGCATAGCAACGCTAGACTCGATCGGATGTCCAGCAC
>JBKKBV010000186.1:0-15353 GCA_046713375.1 Candidatus Limnocylindria bacterium | reverse complement strand
TGATTCCCAGCGTCCGATGCCGGAGCTCGGCGCCGATAAAGCGTGCCCGCTCCCATTCCCCCCGGCGCACCGACGCGTCAGCGCCGGGGATCTGGCGCAGGAGCGAAAGCATCAGCGCCATGGTGTGTTCGGCCGCCGCGATGGTATTCCCCGTTGGCGCATTGACGACCATCACGCCACCCCGGGTCGCGGCAGCCACGTCGACGCGGTCGGTGCCCACACTGGCAACCCCCACTACGCCCAGGCGAGGAGCGGCCGCGGCCAGGAGCTCGGCGTCGACCCTCGTCTGCGAGCGCACCACTAGTGCGTCCCAGCCCCCTTCCTCGCCGAGCGCCTTCAGCAGCGCGGCGCGCGGCAGACCCAGGAGGACGGAGGTCTCATGCGCGGCGCTGAGGATGTCGAGCCCGGCCTGGGCGACCGGTTCGGCGACCAGGATGCGGGACATGCGGCGAGTCTAGTGCTGAATGCCATTGCCCGGCCGATGCTTGACGAGGAGGTATTTCTCATGCTCGGAGAAAGACCGTCGGGCTGACGCCAGGTTTGCGTCTGGATGGGCGGTAGTTCTCACTGGATGAGACTTACCGATGTCTCGCCTCGCGCGGCCTGCGGTAAGCCCCCACAGATGAGAATTAGGCAGCGGGTCCGCGAGGGCTGCCGGCACGATCCCCCAGCTCATCCTCAAGCGGGGTCACGGCATCGTCGTGCCAGACGTCGTACGCCTCGCCGACGGCGGTCTCGAACTTGAGTCCCATCAGGACAACGCCGGCGAAGCCGGCCGTGCGGGCCTGCACGGCGATCGCCTTGGCGGCGCGCCAACCGAAGTCTCGCTGCTCGGACTCGGGCATGGCCGCCAGGCGCGCCCGCAGCTCGTCGCCTAAGGGAAGCGCCCCGACCCGCTCGAGCCGCCGGACCCAGCCCGGGCTGAAGGGCGGCGTGAGCTCGAGGTAGACCGGCGGGTCATCGTCTCGCATTCCGAGCCGATCGGCACAGGCCTGGACGCTGGCGGGGTCCATCACCGGCCCTGTGGTCAGAAACTGGGCGCCGACCTCGATCCGTCGTCTGAAGATCCAGCTGCGCGAGCGGGTGCTCATCCCCACCTCGAACCCCGCCACCTCCTGCTGAAGAGCGCGCAGATGCTCCACGATCTCGTAGGAGTTGCTCCAGTGCTCGACCTCGGGGAGCATGTCCCCCTGCACCACCAGGAACGAGTCGACTCCGTTGCCGATGGCGCCTCGCACTTCGCTCTCGATCGCCAGGATGTTCCGGTCACGGGTCGAGCACACGACTGTGGGGCGCACGCCGTCGACGTCGTGGGTGATGCGCGCCGCGAACGCGTAGGGGGAGACGCGGACCTGCTTGAACGGGTTGTCGGTGATGAGGACCTGTCGCCAGCGGCCGTCGAGGTGGCGATGCGTCATCGAAGGCAGGAGCGGAGGGTTGACCTCCACGATCTCGACCCAGTCGCCCCGCTCCGAGAGCATGCCCGTCAGGCGGCCCCCTGTCGGCGGCTGCGTGCAGCGGCCACCATGTCGCCGAGCTGCCGCTCGATCTCGTCCCAGCCACGGGTCTTCAGACCGCAATCGGGATTGACCCACAGATCGGTCGCGTCCATGAAGCCGAGGAAATGCTCCAACCGGTCGTCCATCGTGCCAGCCCCCGGCGAGTGTGGGCTGTGGACGTCGAAGACGCCCGGACCGATCTGCAGGTGGCCATCCGTGAAGAGGCCGTAGAACTGGCGGATGTAGGAGTCGTCCTTCGAGCGGCTGAACTCGATCGACGCAACATCCACGCCCGCGTCGCTCCACAGCGGGACGATGTCCCCGAAGTCGCCGTAGCACATGTGCGTGTGCATCTGGACGTGGGCGGGCTGATTGAAGACGTGGTTGAGGGCCGCGCGCACGCCACGGGCGTAGATCCCGCGGCGCGCCCCGGCGTCCTCTGTGGGAAGGGGCCAGCGCTCGCGGACGGCCGGCTCGTCGCCCTGGATGATCCGGCAGCCCGCGTCGACGAGGTGTCCGACCTCCTCGGCGATCGGCTGGGCAACCGCCCAGAAGAGCTGATCGTCTGGGATGCCGGGCGGACGGAAGCTCCAGTTCACGATCGTCACCGGACCGGTCAGCATCCCCTTCACCGGCTTGCTCGTCGCCGCCTGGGCGAGACGCCACTCGTCGACCGTCATCGGCTCGGAGATGGAGGGAGGCGCGGCCAAGATCGGCGGGCGGGTACATCGGCTCCCGTATGACAGGACCCAGCCATGCTTCGTGGTCAGGTAGCCGTCCATCTGCTGCGCGAAGTACTCAACCATGTCGGTCCGCTCGAACTCGCCGTGGACGAGCACATCGAGGCCCATCCGTTCTTGCCAGCCGATGGCGTCGGTGATCAGCGTTGCCATGGCGGATTCGTAGGCGGCCTGGTCGATCTCGCCCTTGTCGCGCTGGACCCGCAGGTGCCGCACGTCGCCGGTCTGCGGCAGCGAGCCGGTGCTCGTCGTCGGGAACGGCGGAAGGTCGAGGTCGGACTGAGCGGCGCGACGCTCCGGGCGGGGGGCGCGCGATGTCAGCTCGCCGACGGCGGGCCAGGTCGCGGCCTGAGGCTGCACCTCGGTCGGCGGCGCGCCCTGTTCGAATGACGCGGCCCAACGCGCCAGCCGCTGCGCCTTTTCACGAGCCCCCTCGAAGCCGGCCGGCAGCTCCTCGCCGTCCAGGGTGACCGGCAGGAAGATGAGGCTGGTCGATGGGATGAGGCAGAGCGGCTCACCGGCATCCACGATCGGTTGGAGGATCTCGCGCACCGGATCGAAGTGGTCACCCCAGACGCTGCGGCCGTCCATCACCGAGACGAAGTGGAGTGGCTGCGAGGCCCAGGCATCGGTCCCGCGCAGGCCTTCCAGATCGGCGAGTCGGACCTGGACGGCGAAGCCGCGCCGGCCCAGGGACTCGACCGTGGCAGCCGAGGCGGCGCCGAACTGGACCGTCACCAACGCGGCGGTCTGCGAGCCGATGCTCCCGAGCGCTTCGTACGCGACGTCGCGCAGCGCCTCGTCGGTCGCGTCGAGGCGCATGCCGAGCGACGGCTCGTCGAGCTGGAGGCGGAACCCGGGCGGTTGGGCACGAGCCCACTCGCCGATGGCGGCCCCAGCGGCGCGGGCCAGGTCGGTCGCATGCAGGTCGGTGAGCTTGCTCAGCCGGGCGAGGCTGTACGGCCCGAGGATAGGCCAGACCGCGTCACTGCCTGCCAGCGGCTCTCGCCAGGGAAGCGGGACGAGGCGCTCCGGCAGCCGGTCGACCTCGGGCACGACGTAGTGGTAGTTCGTGTCGAACCACTTCGTCATCTCCCACGCCTCGCGCTGCGCGGTACCTCGCGCGAGCGCGGTCAGCAGCTCGAACGGCTCTTCGGGGAGTCCCTGCGGATGGATCCCGAGCATGAGCGCGGTCTCGAGAACCTCGTCGTACAGGAAGTAGTCATCAACACCCGACCCGACGAGGTCGCGCTGCTCGGCGAGGTGCGCCTCGCGCAGCTCGGCGATGCGTGCATCGAACTCAGGCGCGGCCATGCGGCCGGACCAGCGCCTCTCCAGGGCCCATTTCAGCTCGCGATTTGGCCCGATGCGCGGATAGCCGATCAGTTGATGGTGGACACTCATGTCGGGTAGGACTCCGATGTGCGAACCCGGAGTTTAGACGGACGACGGCCGCCGTACCAACGCGGTCCGCGCCTAGAATCCCCGGCAGTGAGCGCCGATCTCCCATCCATCACCGTCGTGACCCCTTCATTCAACCAGGGCGCCTTCCTGGAGCGAACGATCCGGTCCGTCCTCGACCAGGCTTACCCGAACCTGGAGTATGTCGTCCTCGACGGCGGCTCGACCGATGGCAGCGTCGAGATCATCCGTCGCTACGCGGATCGCATCGACCACTGGGTGAGCCAGCCCGACGGCGGCCAGACCGCGGCAATCAACGCCGGCTGGCGGAGGGCCAGCGGCGAGATCCTGGCCTGGCTGAACTCGGACGATTACTACCTGCCCGGAGCGCTCATCACGGTCGGCAGGGCATTCATGGAGCACCCGGATGCCATCCTCATCTATGGGCCGATGCGGCGCGAGGATCCCGATGGTCGATCGCTCGGAACGCTCGGCTCGCCGTTCGACCGGCGCAGGCTGCTCTACTCGCACCAGATGATTCCCCAGCCGAGCGCCTTCTTCCGCCGGGCGGGCGTGTTGGCTGCGGGGCAGCTTGACGAGTCGCTCCACTACTCCATGGATTACGACTTCCTGCTGCGGCTGACGAACGCCGGCCCAACGGTGATGATCCCCGAGCCACTTGCCGTGGCGACAATTCACCCCGAGGCCAAGACGACGCGCGATCGGGCGATCGCCGCAGCCGAGACCAACCGGGTCAGGCGTCGATACGCACGGGGAGCAGGGTGGATCCTGGTCCGAATCCAGCCCGTCGGGTCGTGGGTGTACCACCGGTTGCCGGCGCCCATCCGGCGGCTCGTCGACCGCGTGCGACCTCGTCGCGTCTACGGCGAGTAAGCCGGGTCCTTGACAGCCAGGAAGGAATAGAGGCGGCCGGGGCGGGGGCGCTCAAGCCACCGTTGCGCCAGCCAGCGGCCGAAGGGTCCCGACGGTACGAGATTGCCGAACCGCCCAAGCCGCTGCTTCAGGAGGGTGCGCGGAAGCTCGGCAAGCTCGTGGGCCGACCTCGCCAGCGGGAAGGCATTGACGACCGATTCCCATGGTCCCCATGAACGCTGCAAGGTCAGGCCGGCAGCCCGGATCGCGGAGAGGTATTGCCCGAGCGTGAATGCATTTTCGCCACCAGCCAGGCGATGAATTGGGTGGGCTGCTCGGAACTGCTCAAGCTGGCGGGCATTGTCGACCACGTGCTCCCTGCAAGCGAGGAAGATGCCGCCCGGCCGAAGCACGCGGGCACATTCTCGGATCATCAGCGGGAGATCCTGCGCGTGATGCAGGGCCTGGCGGCAGTAGACGATATCCACCGATGCATCACTAAACTCAATCTGCTCGCCCCATCCCGCGACGATCTCGAGACCGGCGATGTCACCCAGTCGTCGGATCGCGCCGCGCCCCACCTCATCGCTCCCGTCCGGCTCCAGCGCGATGGCGTGACCGGCGCCACTGGCGAGGAACGCCGCGGAGGCGATCCCGGTGCCTGCTCCAACGTCAACGACGGTTGCGCCCAGCAGCCGATCCCCAAGGACCTCGCGCACGGCAACGAACTCCCCCGATGCCAGGAACCGAGCGGCGGAATCGCGAACGTCCCGGCCGATGTACGCGTCACGCACGAGGTCCTGGCTCTGTGGATCCGCCCTGAGGATACGAATCGCCTCATCGACCGACGGGAGGGGCGCGAACGTCCTGTTCACGGCCTCACCTGGTCACACGAGCGGGGGCGCAGCAAGGAGGGCACGATCGTCATCGGTCATGGGACGACCACCGATCTGCCGGTAGGCGGCGCGGTAGGTGCGCGCGACGGTGTCCGGGTCGAATTGGGCCACCCGGTTCCTTCCGCGAGCGACCAGGCGCTCGCACAGCTGCGCGTCGGTCCAGAGCGCAAGCATACCCTCGGCAATCTGGTCGGGATCGTATGGGTCGAAGACCTGCGCGGCATCGCCCACCATGGCCGGGATCGAAGTGGCCGCCGAGCACGCCACCGGAACACCCGCCAGGAAGGCCTCGACGATCGGAATCCCCCAGCCTTCGAACAGCGAGGGGAAGACCATCCCGGTGGCGAGCCGATACAGGGCCTGAAGCTCCTGCGCGCTGACATAGCCGATGAAGCGGACCTGGTCACGCAGCTGGAGGCGATCGACGGCCTCCCGAATCTGGGCGTAGTGGTCATTCAGGTGCCCGGTGCAGACGAGCTCGATGCGTTCGCGATGTCGATCGCGTGCCACTGCAACCGCCTCGATCAGGCGAAGGTGGTTCTTGTGCTGCCACGTCTGAGCGGGATAGAGCAGGAATCGATCGGGGAGGCTATATCGGGCGCGGACCGCGACCAGCTCGTCATTCGCGGGCGTGGGGTACGCCGCCGGATCCACCGCGAACGGGATGACCATGATCCTCCCCGGATCGAGGCCGTAGCTGCTCACCAGATCGTCCTTCGCCCAGGTCGTGGCCGCCACCACGCGGGAAGCCCGCGTCGCGAACGTCCGATAGGCGAGGTCGCGAAAACGTCGCTCATCATCGGTGAAGAACTCGGGCAGGTGCACGTGCTGCAGGTCCCATGGGTGATAGAGGCTGGGGATGTCGGTCAGGAAGGCGCGCTGGCGGACGAAGTGGACCACCTCGACGCCGGCATTCTCCAGGGCGCCATCGGAAGCCGGGAGCGCGTCGGGGGCCACCACCGCGCGACGAAGGCGCTCACGCGCGCGGCGGAGGACGGGGAAGCGAGCGGTGGTGGCCCGCCGCAGCGCGCGGATCCTGCCGCGGCGCGCGATCGATTGCGCGACGTCGAGCTCGCGGACGTGCCCACGCATCGCAACCTCCATCCACGCCCGGTCGTGCGGGTTGGAGAGCGCCAGGTACTCCTCCTCGGTGCCCGGCAGCCTGCCCAGGCCGACCAGGAGGCCGAGCGTGAACTGCTGCACGCCTCCGGTCGCCGCCTGCGACCGTGCGTCGATGCCAACGCGGAGGACGGAGGCACTCGCGGTCAAGCGGTCCCCTGCCGTTCGTCGGCGAGCATGTCCTCCAGGATCATGTCGAGGCCGGGTCGCGGCGCCCATCCCAGCTCTCGCCGCGCACGTTCGGGATCGGCCCTGATCACGAGCGGATCGCTGGGCCGCAGGAAGGCCGCGTCCACGACAACGGCGGGCGTGCCGCTCTTCGCGAAGGACGCCCGCCAGCGCCCGGGATCCTCGTCTGCCAGGTCCCACTCCAGGCCGAAGCCGCCCAGCTCGAATGCCCGGTCGATGAGCTCCCAGACCGCGTGCGTCCGACCGGTGCCCAGCACGTAGTCGCGGTAGGAGCTGCCGATGTCCGGCTCGGCGGGCTGTCCGCTGAGGCTGGCGCGGATCTCGATCTGTCGCAGGATGCGGGACATCCCCTCGACGTAGTCCGGGGCGAAACCCCAATCCCGCTCGACCTTCAGGTTGCCGACGGCCAGCGGCGGCGTCGTCTCCGGGTCAGAACCGGCGCGCAACCGCCTGACGTGGTCGGTGACCTTGCGTGACAGGAAGCTGGGCCCCCTGCGCCGCGACTCGTGATTGAACAGGATCCCGCAGGCCACGCGAACGCCATAAGCCCGGCGATACATCCCGCACAGCAGGTGCGCCGCCGCCTTCGCCGACGCGTAGGGGCTCTGGGGCATCAGTCGCGCGTCCTCGTTGTGCGTCACTGCGCCACCGGGGACCCAGCCGAACATCTCGCTCGACGATGCCTGGTAGATCCGGGTCGCCGGGCTGTGGCAACGGACCGCCTCAAGCAGGTTCGCAACGGCCGCCGCATTGGTCAGCCAGGCCACCTGCGGTTCGGCAAAGGAACGCGAGACGCTGCTCAGCCCCGCCAGGTTGTACAGCTCGGTCGGCTGCACTGCGGCGACGAGTTCGGCGATGCGAGCTTCATCCTGGATGTCGACGTCGTGGACCTCCACCGCAGGTGAGTGGTCGGCCGCCGCCGCTTCACTGGAACGCGGCCGAACCACGGCGTGCACGTGGTAGCCCTCCCCCACCAACCTCTCGACCAGCAGCGCCCCGTCCTGCCCGGAGGCGCCGGTAACGATGGCGATCGGTGTCATGCGTTGACCTCTGCCCCAATCGGTCGACGGCTCGCGAGCTCGCGCATTACTTGAGGAAGGTAAAGGACTGTCGGCACAGCAGTGCAGAGGAGGTAGGCGAGCAACATTCCCCATACGATGCCCGCCACCCCAAACCAGTACGCCCCGCCAATCGAGGCGGCCAGGCTAACCACCGTCATCGGCAACGCAGTGACGATCTGAAATCGCATGATCGTGGCACCGTTCAGGAGCATCGCCACGGCGTTGAAGGTGTTGCTCAGCACGGCCCACACTCCCATACCAAGAAGGAGCGGAACGTCGGCGCCGACGTCGTTCCCCGTCCAGGCACGGAGGATCGGCCGACCGAAGACCACCAGGACCACCGACGACAGGCCGCTCAACGAGAGGGCGACCAGGATGCTGGTGCGCAGCGTGCGACTCACCCAGCGCGCATCGCCGCGTGCGATCGCCTCGCTGTAAGCGGGCCACAGGGGCAGCAGGAGCATGTTCACGATGGTAGGCACGACGAGAAAGAGGCGGAGGGTCACCGAATAGTCGGTGGCAGCGGCCGGTCCGATGACGCGCGTCGCGACCACCACGTTCGACTGGTACGCGACCGCCACGGCAAGTTGCAGGATGAAGAACAGGAAGCCGATGCGCGCGAGGCGGCGGCCCTCCGGCCAGGTCGCCGCGGACCAGCGTGGCCGCAGGTCGGGCCGCCGCGCCGCGAACAATGAAATCCAGTTGAGGACGTTGGCGAGGACCGGGCCGCCGACGAGGGTAAGGACGACCCATGGAAGGCCGGCGCGGAGCTGGATCACGGCCAGGAGCGCGATCACGGCAATCGCGCTGGCCACGGCATTCCAGAGGCTGTTCACGTAGCCCTGCTGGAAGGCGAGCTGGATGCGCTGAACGATGCTGAGCGGCAGGTTCAGCACCACCGAGATCATGAACACGCCCACCGCCGTCCTGACCTCTTCGCTGTCGGCGCTGCTGACGTTCATGAAGGCGGCCCACGGGACGACGAGATACAGCCCGTAGAGCACGACCGCCAGCACGGCCGCCAGGCCGCACAGCATGAAGAACGCACTGGCGATGCTGCGGCGAACGTCCCGCTCGTCCTCTCGCCCGATGGCGCTCGCCAGCAGGTTCATCAACCCGTTGCCCAGCCCGAAGTCGGCGAAGACGAGGATGGTGGTCAGGGCGGTGATGGTCACCGCCACGCCGTAGCGCTCTGGCCCGAGATAGCCAAGCGCGAGTGGGATGGACACGAGGACGGTCAGGAGCGAGACCGCCCTGGCACCGCCGGCGCTGAGGGCAGTCAGCGCGGCACGCCGGTACCGCTCCTTCGATCGGCCCTCCTGAGTGGACGTGTCGAATGGCGTCTTGGTCAGGTACTCCCGGACGGCGACAGCTCGAGTAGCCGCCGCCCTGATGGCAGAGATCATCCCGCCCGACTGGAAGGGTGCACCACCGCCGGCCGTCGAGTGGCCTCGTACGCGTCGATGGTCTGTCGCAGGCCCGCTTCAAACGGTGTTCTGGCCACGAAGCCGAAGGCCTCACGCGCCCGGCTCGTGTCAAGGGCCCGACGGGGCTGACCGTCAGGTTGCGACGCGTTCCATTCGATCTGCCCGGTGAAGCCCGTAAGGCGCGCGATCAGCTCCACCAGGTCGCGGATCGTGATCTCGTGGCCGACCCCGAGGTTGACCGGCTCCGGCTCGTCGTATCGTTCGGCGCCGAGCACGATCCCTTCGGCAGCATCCTCGACGTACAGGAACTCCCGGGACGCGTTGCCGGTCCCCCAGACCTCGATGGGCGCCTGGCCTGCCTCGCGAGCGTCCACGCACTTCTTGATAAGCGCCGGGATGACGTGCGAGCTGGCAGGATCGAAGTTGTCGCCAGGCCCGTACAGGTTGACCGGGATCAGGTAGATCGCGTGGAAGCCGTACTGCTCGCGATAGGCCTGTCCCTGCACCAGCAGCATCTTCTTGGCGAGCCCGTAAGGCGCATTGGTCTCCTCCGGGTAGCCGTTCCAGAACTCGTCCTCCGCGAATGGGACCGGGGTGAATTTCGGATACGAGCACACCGTTCCGATGGTGACGAACTTCCGCACCCCGGCCAGCCGCGCCTGCTCGAGCAGCTGGATCCCCATGATCGCGTTCTCGTAGAAGAACCGACCTGGGTTCTCACGATTCGCGCCGATCCCACCGACCACCGCCGCCAGGTGAATGACCAGGTTGGGTCTGCCATCGTCGAGTGCCCGCCTCACCCCGTCAGTGGTGCGAAGGTCGTAGTCGCGACTGCGAGGTACGAAGATGTCCTCGCCACCCGCGGCGCGCAGACGCCGAACGACCGCCTGGCCAAGGAAGCCACCACCTCCGGTGACCATCGTGCGTTGACTCTTCCAATCGATCACTGGCTCACCATCCCCCCTGCCGGATCGACCCCCGCCGCCCGCAGGTCCGCCTCGACCATGATCCTCCCCAGCTCGCGGAACGAGGTCTTTGGGCGCCACCCGAGCACCCGGGCCGCCTTGCCGGCATCGCCGCACAGCTCGTCCACCTCGGTTGGCCGGCGATAGCGCGCGTCGATCACCACGTGATCGTCGGCTGCCCGGCCGACAAGGCCGAAGGCGAGGTCAAGGAACTCACGGACCGAGTGCGTCTCACCGGTGGCGATGACGAAATCGTCAGGCTCGTCGTGCTGCAGGATGCGCCACATGGCCTCCACGTACTCAGGTGCGTATCCCCAGTCGCGACGAGCATCGAGATTGCCGAGGTAGACCTTCTCCTGGCGACCGGCCACGATCTCGGCCACCGCGCGAGTGATCTTCCGCGTGACAAAGGTCGGGCCGCGCCGCGGCGACTCGTGGTTGAAGAGAATCCCATTCGCCGCGAAGAGCCCGTGCGCCTCTCGGTATTGAATGGTCATCCAGTGCGAGAAAAGCTTGGACACTGCGTACGGGCTGCGCGGGTAGAACGGCGTTGCCTCGGTCTGAGGGCTCTCCCGCACCATTCCGAACATCTCGGAGCTGCCAGCCTGGTAGAACCGAATTGGCCAATCCGCGTGGCGGACCGCTTCGAGAAGACGCAAGTTGCCCATCCCCGCCGTGTCGGCCGTGAATTCCGGCCTCTCGAAGCTGACCTTCACGTGGCTCTGCGCGCCGAGGTTGTAGACCTCGTCGGGCTTGACGCTGTTGATCGTGTTGATGAGCGACGACGAGTCAGACAGGTCGCCGTAGTGGAGGTAGAGCGGGCGCTCCTGCGAATGGACGTCGCTGTAGAGATGGTCGATTCGGCCGGTCGAGAACGAGCTCGATCGACGAATCAGGCCGTGAACCTCGTAACCCTTGTCGAGCAGGAGCTCCGCAAGGTACGAGCCGTCTTGGCCCGTGATTCCGGTGATCAGTGCTCGCTTCAAAGATCCTCACCCGAGCCTGTGTCTGTCAATGCGGTCGGAGTATACGGGGACGATCGAGACCCTTCGACTGACGCGGGTTCAGCCCCCCTGTGCTCTACGGCGAAGGCCCCCACCAGCAGCGCGAGGAGCGAGCTGGTCGCCGGGATCGAGAAGAGGTTGTTGACCATGCCCTGCACCACGTACCCGACGATGACCAGACCGACCGCCACGAGCAATGGGTCACCTCGTCCCCGGCCGCGCCAAGCGCAGCGGAGAGCGATCACTGCCAGCAGAATGTTGAGCGAGGCCACCGCCAGACCTCCTAGCACCCCGGTTTCTGCCCCGGCCAAGAGGATGGTGTTGTGAGCCGAGCTGGTGGCTGGACCGTACGGGGTGTTTCGATAGCGCTCCGGATGGTCTTGCACCGTGTCGAGCATGTGGCCGAGGCCGACGCCGTATATCGGATGATCGACCATGATCCGCGCGGCGGCGTACCACAGGGCCAATCGGTCGTTGCCGTCGCTGAATCGATCTCCGAGTACCGAGCCCGGCGTACCCGGCGTGCCCGGCCTGGGCGCGCACGCGACTGACAGCGCGGAGACCGCCAACAGGGCCGCTGCGGCGACAACGGCCGCGAGGATCAGAAACCTGCGCTCGTAGATCAGGAAAACTGCGACCAGCACCACGCCCAGCAGGATTGATGATCGCGTGAAGGTCAGCAGAAGGGCGGCGCTCTGCCCCGAGGCGGAGAGCACCCATCCCCAACGCGGCCAGCCGCGCTGCTTGACAGCGAGTGCCACAGTCAGCGGCAGAGACAGGACGAACAACGCTCCGAGGTGGTTGGCCGAGAGACCCAGCGTGCCGCTGATGAGCCCGGGACAAATGCCATATACGCTCGTGAGCTCACGTGTTGCCTGGAGCCCGGCGCCCCCGGGCAGGGGAAGCATGAAGGCAGCCAGTCCAAACGCCGCCTCATATGTACCCACCCCAGCAATCGCGGTGATGACGACTTGGCGGCGGCGATCCTGTGGGACGCTGGCCGCAGCGTAGGCCGCAATCCCAAGCAGCACCGCCGGCCGGGCAACTGACTGAATCAACAGCAGGACGGTCCCCTCCACCCCTCCGCCATTTGCAACTGATGAGGCGATCCGGGCGACCGTGGCGACGATGACCGCCAACAATGCCGCTCGAACCCAGCGATCGGCCGTCAGCCGGGGGAAGGGCGTTCGCCATGCCAGCAGGCCAAGACCCACGAGCGGCAGCAGGTCGTCGGAGGTGAGGCTTGCGATCAATGGGATGCGAGGGACCACCGGTGCCGCGGCAATGAGCGCGATCGGACCGGCTGGATCCCAGGCGGCGAGTCGCGAAATGATCCCGGCGGTCAGGACGGCAGACGCCAGCAGCGCCAGCGCCCATGCCCCGAGCACGAGAGCCCCGAGTCCGGAGTCAAGCACGGCCGACAGCGTCCAGCGACTCGTACAGTTGCAGGATTCGGCGAGCGATCGCGTCCACGTCATGGGATCGAGCCTTCCGCTGGGCTCGCCGTTGGATCGCCGAGCGTGCGGTGGGATCGGTATCTCCCGCCACCGCCAGTGCATCGCGCAGGGCAGTAGCGAGGGCGTCCACGTCGCCGGGGGGCACCAGCCAGCCGGTCTCCCCGTGTATGACCGACTCGCCTATGCCACCTGCCGACGAAGCGACCACCAACGCGCCGGCGGCCATCGCTTCGAGCGCGACGAGCCCGAGTGCCTCGGGATAGACCGATGGCATCGCCACCACGGCCGCCTCGCTCATGAGCTCTGCCACGCGGCCGGGCGGCAGGGCGCCACAAAACTCAGCGCGGATGCCAGCGGCTTCGGCTGCCTGTTCGAGAGCGGCCCGCTCGGGGCCATCGCCGACGATTCGATGCGCGGTGCCCGGCGCGAGCCGCCGAACCGCCTCGAGCAGCTGATGGACCCCTTTGCCGCGTGCGAGCCTGCCGACGTAGAGGATTCCGCTTCGGGATCTCCCGGACCTGCTCGCCGAAAAGAGGCGGTAGTTGATGCCAGGTGAGACAACGACCACCCGTCGTGGGTCCACGCGGAAGCGGGAGATGAGCTGAGCATGGATGAACCTGCTGTTGGCAACGAGGAGATCTGCCGCCCGGAATACCCGGCGCGCAAGCCGGTGATGGAATCGCGATTTCGCGCCAGTGACGTCTGATCCGTGGCTGTACACGACCAGGCGCGCCCCGACGATCCGGGCGGCCATCCACGCCAGCAGCGCCGTTGGATACGCGACATGAGCCTCGACGACGCGCGGCCTGCGTCGCCGCAGACGTGCCATGAGCGCGGCCAGCAGCGTGCGGAGCGACAGCGAGATGTACTTACGCAGGACAGCCTGCTGCGCCGGGATGCCTGTTGTGGCAACCACCTCGACCTCCGCACCAGCTCGACGAAGGGCTTCCGCGTGCTCCGCCACGAAAGTCCCGAACGCCGGCAGGCGGGCGTCGGGATACAGGTTGGTGACGATCAGGATGCGCAAGTGGCCGAGCCCTCGGGAGGATGAGCGGGCCTACTCTACTTGCATGTCCTCAGTGGAGCAGCGCTCCAGCCCCCTGCACGACGCCGCCCTCGCCACCTTCCCGCATGCGTCGCTCAATGGCGTGATCACCTTTGCGCCAACCGACCAGAACGCCCTGCTCGACCTGCTGGATACGGCGCGCGGCATCCTGATCGCCATCAATGCCGAGAAGATTGCGCGCGCCGATCCGGCGATTGTCGACCTGGCAGCGACGCAGCTTGGCTATCCGGACGGTATCGGCGCGGTCCTTGCGCTGCGGCGCCAGGGGATCCGTACGAGTCGCATGGCGGGAGCAGACCTGTGGCTGGCCCTCATCGACCGCTACGCGAGTCGGCGGTCCTTCTACCTCATCGGCGCCACCGATGAGGTCGTGGCCCGCGTTGCTCAACGACTCAGGGAGCGCCACCCCGCCATCACGCTGTGGTCACGAAGCGGCTACCTGTCGGGACCAGAGCTGGAGCAGCTGGATGCTGATCTGCGCAGCCGCCGTCCCGACTTCGTCCTGGTGGCGATGGGGTCTCCGCGGCAGGAGCTGCTGATGGAGCGGCTGAATGGCGCGCATCCTGCGGTGTACATGGGCCTGGGGGGCAGCTTCGACATCTTCGCGGGTCAAAAGGCCAGGGCGCCGCGCTGGCTGCGGGAAGCGGGCTTCGAATGGAGCTATCGTCTCCTCCGCGAGCCGGTGCGGCTGCGGGTATTGCCGGCCCTTCTGAAATTCCTCGTGCTTCTGGTATCCGGGAGGCGCTAGTGCCGAATCCTGCCTCCGTCTGTGTCCTGGGACTGGGCTACATCGGCCTGCCGACCGCGGCCACGATCGCGGCGGCCGGTCATCGAGTGCTCGGCGTCGACACCAATCCGCTGGTGGTCGAGACGATCGGCGCAGGGCAGGTCCACATCGAAGAGCCGCGGCTTCCTGAACTGGTCGGTGCGGTCGTCGCGTCCGGTCAGCTCAAGGCTGCCGCCGAGCCAGGGCCGGCAGACGTCTTCCTGATCTGCGTTCCGACCCCGCTGAGCCGCGGCAATGCCATCCCGGCACCCGACACCAGCCACGTGCTGAGCGCCGCTCGTTCCATTGCCGCTGTGGTGGCCGATGGCAACCTGGTGGTCATCGAATCGACCTGTCCGGTCGGCACCACGGAGCGGGTGCGAGACGTCCTGGCAGCGTCCGGCGTCGATACCGATCAGATTCAACTTGCGTACTGTCCGGAGCGCGTTCTTCCGGGCAGGATCCTGGACGAGCTCGTGTCAAATGATCGAATCATCGGCGGCATGGATCCTGCCTCATCCGCCGCGGCCGAGGACTTCTACCGGACCTTCGTCAGCGGCGCGCTGTTCACGACGGACAGCGGCACGGCCGAGATGGTGAAGCTGGTGGAGAACAGCTTCCGGGACGTGAACATCGCATTTGCCAACGAGGTCTCGATGCTGTGCGACCACCTCGGGCTCGATCCCTGGGAGGTGATCCGCCTCGCGAATCGGCCCCCGCGGGTCAGCATCCTTCAACCGGGTCCGGGGGTGGGTGGCCACTGCATTGCGGTCGACCCATGGTTCATCGTCTCGCAGGATCCGGAGACGGCGCGACTGCTGCGCACCGCACGCGAGGTCAACGATCGCAAGACCGATTGGGTCATCGAACAGATCCGCTCGGCCGTGGCC
>JBKKBV010000185.1:0-6235 GCA_046713375.1 Candidatus Limnocylindria bacterium | reverse complement strand
CCGTGAAGAGGATGCCCAGCACGGTGGGCAGGCAGCTCTGGAAGACCATTGCGCCGCTGATGTTGCCCATCGCCAGCGTGTCCTTGCCGGATCGCACCCAGATCACGCTGTTGAACTTCTCCGGCAGCTCCGTGGCGATCGGCGCGATGACCAGCGCCAGGATCCTTGGGTCCAGCCCGATCGTGCTCGAAAGGCTCTCCACCGCCCCGACGAAGACCTGCGCACCCGCGATGATCAGGGCCAGCGCGCCGACCACCTGCGTGACGATGATGCGGAGCCGTGGATGCTCGACCTCTTCGCCTGGTCCACGCCCGTGCGGAAAGACGTCGAGGTCGACGAGCGGCTCCGGGGTGCGCCTGGTCAGCCGGCTCAGGTGCAGCCGGTTGAGCTCACTGGCATCGCCCTCTTCGGCCGGATCGCTGAAATGGGCTCGCACGTAGACGGCGTACAGGATGACAAGCCCAGCGGCGATGATCCAGCGCCCAGCATCCAGCTCGGGTGGCAGGAAGGCGGTGCCGATGGCGGCCGAATAGGCGACCAGGAAGAAGATCACATCCCGCCCCAGGACCCGGACGTTGATATTCATCTGGGTCTCACGCCGCCCCTTGCGGGCCAAGAGGACGATCGCGGTTCCGGTCACGAACATCGCGAGCGTCGAGAGCATGAACGGTGCGCCAAGGATGGCGCCCACGCCGATCTCGGCCGAGTTCGGCGAGCCGCCGCCGAAGATCGTCGGCCCGACGATGGCGATGACGGGGATGAGGGTCTCCGGCATCGCCGTCGCGACTGCCGCGAGCACGCTGCCGACCGCCCCCTCCGCCAGGTTCAGTCGATGCCCGAACCACTCGATGCCGTTGGTGAAGAGCTCTGCGCCGAGCAGGATGACGGCCAGCGCGACGAACAGCAGAACGAGATCCATCGGCCTTCAGTCCGGTCCCTTCGATGGGGCCAAGATGGGGTCTACGGGCGCAGGTGCTGGGGCGCCACCGGCAGCAGGGCGACGTGCCTGGCGCGCTTCAGCGCCACCGTCAGCATGCGCTGGTGGCGCGCGCAGGTGCCCGTCTTGCGGCGCGGCTCGATCTTCGCGCGCTCGGACAGGTAGCGACGCAGGCGGTTGACCTCCTTGTAGTCGATCGCCTCTGCCTTGTCGACGCAGAAGTTGCAGACCTTGCGCCGGCGTCGATCGCGGTAGTAGTCCGCCGTCTCGCGGCGGGATCGTGGACTTGCCATGTTCTACGTTGCTTCCTCTCGCGTGTCAGCTAGAACGGGATGTCGTCGACGTCGATTGCCTCGACCTCGGCCGCGGCCGGCTGGGCCGCCGCGCCACGTGGCCGGACCGCCGGCGGGGCGTCGGAGGCACCCTCGCCAAAGCCGCCGCCGAAGCCGCCACCCTCCCCGGGCTCACGGCGCTCGAGCGACTGCACGCGGGCGAAGCGGATCTCGAGTGATGTCCGCTTCTGGCCGTCCTTGCCCTCCCACTCGCGTGCGCGCAGCGCGCCCTCGGCGAAGACCTTGTGTCCCTTGCGCAGCCGCTCGGCGGCCCGCTCGGCGGCCTGCTCCCACAGCTCGACGCGGAACCATTGGGTCTCTTCCTGCCATTCGCCGTCCGGACCCTTGGATCGGTCGTTGACGGCCACGCGCAGCTCGGCGACTGCCTTGCCGCCAGGTGTATAGCGGAGCTCGGGGTCGGCCCCCAGGTTGCCGATGATCATCATCTTGTTCAGGGTCATGGTGCTGCTCTCCTCCGACCGCCAGGTCATGCCTGGGCGGCCACCTCGTCTTCGTCGCCGACCTCGTCCGGGAGCTCCTCGGTCAGGAGGTCCTCTGCCTCATCAAGCGGAGCGTGGATCGCCTCGTCGGCATCCAGCATGTCGTCGTCGGCACGCCCCAGCGCCTTCTCCTCGAGCACGGTCACCAGGTGGCGCAGGATCTCCTCGGTGATCAGGATCCCTCGTTCGATGCCGCGGACCTCGGCCGGAGCGATGTCGAAGTGGATCAGGAAGTAGCTCGCCTCGCGGAAGTGCTTGATGTCATAGGCGAGGCGACGCTTGCCCCACGGCGAGACCTTGGTGAGTGCGCCGCCAGCGTTGACGATGGCGCGCGTCACCTTCTCGACCGCCGCCTGGAGCTTGTCGTCCTCCAGGTCCGGCCGGAACAGGAGCATCAGTTCGTAACGGCGCATCGGCCGATCTCTCCTCTCTATGGGCTTGCGACGCGCGCGGGCTTGCGCCCTGATGCGTGTGGCAGAAAGGAGCCCATCTCACGGAACGACCTCCATCGCTGGAGGCCATCGGGAGTATACGGTTCCAGGCTCCTCGTCGCAACGCCCTCGGGGGGCACCCTATACTGGGCGACCGATTTGCTCTACCTGCCACGAGGAACCGCGTGCCAGCCAACCCGATCCTGATCTGCGCTCCCAGCCCGGAGCTGCGCGCCCGTCTTGAGCAGCTCCGCGAGGCAGGCTATGTCACGACGGCCGTCGACACGGCGGCGGACGCAGTCAACGCGCTGAGCGCGGGGGCCTTCGACCTGATCATCGCCGAGGGCCTGGCCGTGTCGGGAGCGATCGGCCGGATCCGCGGCGCAACGCCGAGGCAGGTTCCGCTGATCGTCGTCGCCCCTGCGGGTGACGTGGAGGCCCGCATCGCCTTCCTCGAGGCCGGCGCGGACGACGTGATCGCCGCGAGCTTTGCCTTGCCCGAGCTCGAGGCTCGCGTCGAAGCGCTCCTGATCCGTACGGGCAAGGCGCGTCCGGAGGGTGCGGCCGGGACCGGGGCGGGCACCATCGTGACCTTCTTCTCGCCCAAGGGCGGGGTTGGCACGACGACGCTCGCGGTGAATTCGGCCGTGCTCCTGGCCGGAGGTCCCGAAGCGATGCAGGGCCTTGCCGCGCGCGTCCTGCTCATCGACCTGGACCTGCAGTTCGGCCAGGTGGCCACGCATCTCAACCTGTCACCGCGCTATGACATCGCCGACCTGTGCAGCGACGAGCAGGCACTCGGCGATGCCACCCTCGCCGCGAGCTACCTGACCGTGCACACGTCGGGCGTGAGCATCCTGGCGGGGCCATCGAACCCCGAGGCCGACTTCCGGGTGACCGTCGACCAACTGGAGAAGGCCCTCCGCATCCTGCGACCCATGTTTGACCATGTCCTGGTCGACTGCGGGTCGCGGCTCGACCCCCGCACCCTGTGGATGCTCGAGCAGGCCGACACCCACGTCTTCGTCATCTTCCCGGAGATCGCGGCCCTCCGCGCCTCGACGCTGATGCTCGGCTTCCTGGCGGAGACCGCGACGCTGCGCGCCACGACGCACTTCGTGGTGAACCACATCTTCCCCAAGGAGCTGCTGAAGACGCGCGATGTCGAGAACCTGCTCCGCGCCAAGCCGGTGGCCGAGATCCCCTACTCCGAGATCGACATGATCCGTGCAGTGAACGAGGGCGTGCCGGTGGTCTTCAGCCGTCCCAGCTCTCCCGCCTCACGGGCGATCCAGGGCCTGACCGTGGCGATCGTAGGCGCGGAGTGGCGGCAACGGGCCCCCACCAAAAAGCCCGCTGCACGCCGAGGCGGACTGCGCCTCCGTCGACGTTGAGCGGGGCTGGTGCCGGAGGAGGGATTCGAACCCCCACGCCCTTGCGGGCGGCCGGGTTTAAACCGGCCGCGTCTGCCATTCCGCCACTCCGGCCTGGACGAGGTGGTGCGTCAGCCTAGCCGATCCGCAGGCACGAACAGCTCGGCGATCTGGATGGTGTTGAGCGCGGCGCCCTTGCGCAGGTTGTCGGCCACGCTGAACCACTCGAGCGCGTGGTCGTCATCGGGGTCCTGGCGGATGCGGCCGACAAAGCACGGGTCGCGCCCTGCGGCCTCCAACGGCGTGGGGTAGACGCCGGCTGCGGTGTCATCGAGCACCTCCACGCCCGGGGCGTCACGCAGGATCGCGCGCGCCTCATCGGCGGATATTGACCGGTCGAACTCGGCGTGGACAGAGATGGCATGTCCGATGACCGTCGGCACGCGCACGCACGTGGCCGTGACGCGCAGATCCGGCAGGCCCAGCACCTTGCGGGTCTCCTCCCCGACCTTGACCTCCTCGCCGGTGTAACCGTTCGGGCGCACGGACCCGATCTGCGGGATGACGTTCATGGCCAGTGGATGCGCGAACACGCCCCCCGCGAAGACCACCTCGCGGCCCAGCCCCGTGCCAACCAGGTCGGGCTGGCGCGCAGCCACCCCGATCTGCTCGACGAGCTCATCGGCGCCGGCCTGACCTGCCCCCGATGCGGCCTGGTACGACGACATGATCACGCGCCGGACACCGGCCCGGCGGTGGAGCGCGGCGAGCGGCATTACCAGGGTGAGCATCGTGCAGTTCGGGCTGGCGATGATGCCCTTGGGTCGATGCTGCGCGGCCCCGGGGTTGATCTCGGGGACGACCAGCGGAACGTCGGGGTCCATGCGCCAGGCGGCGGAGTTGTCGACCACGATCGCACCGCGCGACGCGGCAATGGGCGCCCATTCGAGCGATGCCTCGTCCGGCGTGTCGAAGAGCGCCACGTCGACGCCGTCGAACGCCTCCGGGCTGATGGCAACCACGGCCACGTCGCGGCCGCGGTGCGTCAGCGTCCGCCCGGCCGATCGCGCCGTGGCGATCGGCACCAGCTCGGTGATACCCAGGTCGCGGTCCTCGAGGATGCGCATGATCTCGCCGCCCACCGCGCCGGTGGCACCCACCACCGCAAGCTTCACGAGGGTTCCTCGCGGTAGATCGCCGGGTCGGCGAGCCGAAATCGGTCATGGACGACCTGCACGGCCCGCTCGATCTCGGCGGCGCGTACCACGCACGAGATGCGGATCGGCGAGGTGGAGATGATCTCGATGTTGATGCCGGCGTCGGCCAGCGCATCGAACATGTCGGCGGCGACGCCCGGATGGGTCTTCATCCCTGCGCCGACCAGAGAGATGCGAGCGATGTCGTCGTCGGTCACGACCTCCGAGGCGCCGACGTCGACGCGAACCTGCTCCAGCGCCGCGCCGGCCCGCCGCAGGTCCTCCTTGGGGAGTGTGAAGGAGATGTCGGTGTGGCCGGCGGCAGAGACGTTCTGGACGATCATGTCGATGTTGACGCCGGCGTCGGCAAGCGGACGGAAGACGCGCGCTGCGATTCCGGGCCGGTCCGGCACGCCCAGGATCGTGACCTTGGCCTCCGAGGTGTCGTGGGCAATCCCCGCGATGATCGCCTGCTCCATCCGCTCACCCTCCGCTCTGACCCACGTTCCCTCGGCGTCACTAAGCGAGGATCGAACGTGGATCGGAATGCCGTGATTCCGCGCCGTCTCCACGCATCGTGACATCAGGACGCGCGTCCCGCTGGTGGCCAGCTCGAGCATCTCCTCGTAGGAGACGGTGGCGAGCTTGCGAGCGCCGGGGACGAGGCGGGGGTCGGCCGTGAAGACGCCGTCGACATCGGTATAGATCTCGCACACATCAGCCCCCAGCGCGGCCGCCAGGGCGACGGCGGTCATGTCTGACCCGCCCCTGCCCAGCGTGGTCACATCGTCGGTGGTCGAGACACCCTGGAAGCCGGCGACGATGGCGATCGTGCCCGCCTGCAGCGCTTCGGCGACCCTTTTTGCCTGCACCTCGACGATCCGGGCCCTGCCGTGGCTCGCATCGGTGATGATCCCGGCCTGCGCACCGGTGAAGGAGACGGCGTCGCGGCCCAAGTCGATGATGGCCATCGAGACGAGCGCCATCGAGATGCGTTCGCCGGCCGTCAGAAGCATGTCCAGTTCGCGCTCGTGTGGGTCGGACGACACCTCCCCGGCAAGCTCCATCAGGTCGTCGGTGGCTTCTCCCATGGCCGATACGACCACGCAGATGCGATCACCGCTGGCCGCGGAGGCCACGATGCGCTTGGCGACGTGCCTGATCCGCTCCGCATCACCGATCGACGTCCCGCCGTACTTCTGGACGATGGTGGCCACGCACCGCAGGGTACGAGGTTCAGCGGCAGTTCGTGCTCGAATGGATGGAGGCGACGACGGGACTCGAACCCGTGTAAACGGTTTTGCAGACCGCTCCCTGGCCACTCGGGCACGTCGCCACATCGCTGGAGCCTGGCTGCCCCGCGAGGATTCGAACCTCGGTTCACGGATCCAAAGTCCGCTGTCCTGCCAGCTAGACGACGGGGCATAGGCGCCACCCGGCGAGGCTAGCAGGTCGTCCCCGCGAGG
>JBKKBV010000184.1:0-15624 GCA_046713375.1 Candidatus Limnocylindria bacterium | reverse complement strand
GGTCCGGGGTCACGGGGTACGAACGGGTTATCGAGTCCGCAGATACCCAGTTCTACCATCCGCTGCACGGGACTTACCAGAAGTTCCAATGACTGCAGAGCAGGAGCGAAGAGTGGCGCACGCAGCTCGCGACCGTGCAGAGGGCCGGGAGGCGCTGGTCAGCGTTGCCCAGGCGGCCGCGCTGCTGGGCGTGCATCCCAATACCGTCCGCTCCTGGAGCGACGCCGGCCGGCTGCCGGCATATCGGATCAATGCGCGCGGGGACCGACGCTACCGCAGCGGCGATGTTCAGCGGCTGCTCGCCGAGGGCACCGCCACGGACGCGCCCCCGCCGTTGGAACGCCGGGGCGACGCCGAGCTCGCCGTGCTGGGTCGGCTGACCGGACCTGGAGCCTCCGCAAACCCAACAGCCGTGTGCCGCATCGCCGTGGAGGCCCTGCGCTCGCACCTTCGCATCGCGCGGGTCGCCGCCTATCTCACGCGAGAGGGTGGCGAAGGCCGCCTGCACCTGGAGACCCATGCCGGATACCAGGTCTCGCCCCCGGATACCCTCGATCCTTACGGCGCCGATCAGGCGGAGGATGCCAGCCCGATGGCCGACATCGTGGTCGGACCGCTTCGCCGCCAGCTCGCACTCCGCGCCGGTGGCGAGATCGTCGGGGCGCTGGTGCTCGAGGACGACCCGGACGGTCCTCTTGCGGGCGTGCCACTCACCTTCCTGCGGACCGTTGCGACGGCCGTCGCAGCCAACCTCCTCACCGGGCGCGCCCTGGCTCGCGCCAAGCGCGAGGTCACACGATCGCGGGCGCTGCGGCACGTCGCTCAGGAGCTCGCCGGCCAGCTCGACCTGAGTACGGTCCTGGACGACATCGTCGACCGCACCCGAACCCTCTTCGACGCCGACAAGGCCGGCCTCTGGCTGGTCCAGGAGGGCGAGTTCCCGTTTCACGTCGCCGCGGTGAGAGGAATCGGCGAGAACTTCCTCGCGACCGCCCGCCGGCTCACCTGGGACAGCACCGCGGTCGGTGTCCAGGCTGCCCGGGAACGCCGGAGCATCGTCGTCCGCAATGCCGACACCCGAGCTGGCGTGGGCGCCATGCAGCAGCACTACCGCGACGAGGGGATCAAGACCGCCTGCCTCGTGCCGCTGGTCAGCCACGACCAGGCGTTGGGCATGATCGGTCTATATCACACCCGCGATCGGGAGTGGCCCGACGATGAGGTCGCCCTGGCGCAGTCGTTTGCCAACCAGGCTGCCGTCGCCATCAGCAATGCCCGCCTGTACCGCTCGGTGGCGGACCAGGCCGCCCGCATTCGGGCCATCCAGGAACTCTCATCCAGGCTCAACCGCCTGACCGATGTCCAGGCGATCGCCGACGCCATCGTCGCCGAGGCGAGCACCCTGGCCGCCTATCACGACATCCGTGTCTACGTTGTGAACTGGGAGGACGGCTTTTGCGAGCCGATCGCCTACACCGACCGTCTGCTCGGCCAGGGGGACTTCCACGAGCGCCTGCGAGTGGCAATCGGCGAGGGCTCGTTCACGGGCTGGGTCGCCGAAAATAGTGAGCCGCTGCTGATCAACGACGCCCTGAACGACATGCGCGGCCATACCATCGAAGGGACCGACGACATCGACGAGTCGATGCTGGTGGTGCCGATGCTCTTCGAGGGTCGCGCGGTTGGCGTCCTCGCCCTCTCGAAGCTGGGCCGGGACCAGTTCAGCAACGACGACCTGCAAACGATGCTGATCTTCGCCGGCTACGCGGCACAGGCGATCGCGAGCGCATCGGCCTATGAGCGCATGGAGCTTCAGTCGACCGAGCTTGCCCGACAGCTGCAGTCGCAGCGCCGCCTGCTCGAGATCAACGAGCGCCTGCTGTCGACGCTCGACCAGCAGCATGTCCTGGATACCATCGCCGACGGCCTGCGCTCGGTGGTCCACTACGACAACCTGTCGATCTATCGCGCAGACCACCAGAACCGGGTCATGGTGCCGGTCCTGACGCGAGAGCGGCATGCAGAGCAGGTCATGCGCTACCTCGCGCCGTTCGGTCGTGGCTTGATGGGCTGGGCCGTCGAGCACGCCGAACCGCTGCTCGCCAACGACGCGCTGAACGACCCGCGAGCAATGCAGATCCCGGGCACGCCTGCCGAGCCGGAGGCGCTGGCGATCGTGCCGCTGGTGAGCGACGGCGACGTGATCGGGTGCATGAACATCTCTCGCATCGGTGGCGAGGAGAATTACTTCAGCGAACAGGACTTCGAGCTGGTCAAGCTCTTCGCCGGACAGGCGTCCATCGCCATGCGCAACGCTGACACGCACCACGCCGTCAGTGAGCGAGCCGACACCGATGCCCTGACTGGGCTCGGGAACCATGGATCCTTCCAGCGCAACCTGGGTGAGCTGGCCGGTGATTTCGCCGCGGAGCGCGGGAAGCGGCGTGGCAAGGGGGCCTGGGGCAAGCAGCGCCCGATCTCGCTGCTGATGATGGATCTCGACTCGTTCAAGGGCTACAACGACCGCCTCGGCCACCCGGCGGGTGATGCGCTGCTGCACGCGGTCGGGACTGCGATCTATGGCGCGGCCCGGAGCGACGACCGGGTCTACCGGTACGGCGGCGACGAGTTCGCCCTGATCCTGCCCGCGGTTGACGCGGATGCCGCGGCGGCGATCGGCGAGCGCGCACGCCAGGCGGTCTCGCGACTCACTGCGGACGATCCTTCGCCGGTCACGATCTCCATCGGCGTCGCGACGATGCCCGGCGACGCCGAAGACAAGAATGGGCTGATCGCAGCCGCGGATATCGCCCTCTACCATGGAAAGCAGTCGGGCGGAGACCGCGTCACTCGCGCCTCGGAGGTCCCGGGCGAGATGCGCGCCCTTCGCGACACCCTGGATCGGTCAGCGCGCACGGCGCTGCTGCGCCCGGCGGACGGCGAGGGCGAGGATGAGGATGAGCCTGGTCACGCACTTCGCGGATCAGGGACGCCCATCATCTCGGGCACGGACGAAGGCGTGATCGATGCCCTGCGCGGTCTTGCCCGCTCCATCGACATGCGGGATCCCGCGGGGCGAGGCCACGCCGAGCGCGTGGCCATCCTGGCCGGCAGGCTCGCGGACCAGCTCGGCATCCATGCTCAGCAGAGGACCGAGATCGAACTCGCGGCTCGGCTGCATTCCCTCGACCTGGTTGGCGCCGTCGAGCTGGAGGCGATCCGTTCGCTGCGCCCCGCGGCGATCCTCGTCCGCCAGCACCGGGCCGGCGTGAACCCGCAGGAAGCCCTGATCGGTTCCCAGATCGTCTCGGTGGCCGATGCCTATGACTCGCACCTCGGCATGGACGGGAAGCGGCGAGGCCGCGCTGCGGCTCTTGCCGCCCTTCGGTCCGCGGTCGGGACACGCTACCGAGCCGAGGTGGTGGAGGCGCTCGCCATCGTGGTTGCCGCCCGTACCGGAGGTGGGCAGCAGCGCCGGCGGGGCGATGGGCAGGCTCGCGAACGAGGAGCCGCCTGACCCGTCCACGTCCACGCCGGGCGCTATCATGGCGCCTCCCATGCCGACGACTCGACCGGACGCTGCCCGCTGGCGGCGTGCCACGCCGAGGGGCCACCTCATCCCGCTGACGGCCCTTGTGCTGCTATGCGCCGGCTGCGCGTCGCCATCGCCCACACCGCCGTCCAGCCCCAGTCCGATCCCGACCGCCGTCCCGACTCCGACGCCGGAGCCCACCCCCCAACCGACCCCGATCTTCACCAACGTTCCGGATCCCGACATGGTTGCCCTGATCCCGACCGAGGCCGCCGGACAGGCTGTCCAGATTCCGCCCATCACCGAGTTCGCGATCACGCCGGGAGACATCGGCGAGGTCTATGGCGAGATCGGCACCCGCTTCCGGTCCCTCCAGCTCGCGTATATCTCGCGGCCCCGCCTCTCCCTGTACGCGATGCGCATGAATCCACCGACCGTGACGACCGCGGACCTCGAGCCGCACCTGGCCGAGGCCGCGCAGTACGTCGGGATCGCGGGGCTGCACCGCGAGCCATGGACCCTCCAGACCGTGGCCGGCCACGTGGTCTGGGTGCGACCCGAGGACAACGCCACGCTGCCGGGCACGCGCGTCTATACCTGGGCCGTGGACGATCTCGTCTTCCTGATGATCGGGACCGACGAGGCTCAGAACCTCTCGATGCTCGCCGGCCTGCCGGGCGAGGCCCCGCCCACGCCAACGCCGGCGCCTTCGACCACCGGCAGCCCCAGCGCGGGAACCTCCGCCTCATGACCGATTGGGGTGCCTGGGGCGACGACGCTCGCGACGACCGCCTGTCCCGCAAACGCGATCGGCTCGCACGCCTCCTCTCGGTCGCGTCGATCCTGTACGCCCGCGGCAGCGGCGAATCCGGAGTGCCGGTCTCCGAGATCGCGGGGCTGACCGGGATGACGACCCGCACGGTCTATCGCGACATCAAGGCCCTGGAGGAAGAGCTGGCGATGCCGATCTTCCAGGCCGGCAAGGGCCGGTACGGGATCGAGAAGAAGTACTTCCTGCCACCGCTGCATCTGTCCCTGCCGGAAGCGGTGGTCCTCTTCCTGGCGTCGCGCCTGATCGCGCGCTGGTCCGACGCGTACGACCAGGCGGTGGTCAGCGCCTTCACCAAGCTCTCCGACCTTCTTCCACAGCCGATTGCGCGGCACGTCGCGGCCACGATGCTGACCGTCGGGCAGGCGGAGCCGAATGACCAGTTCGTCCGCAACTTCACCCACGTGGCCCAGGCGTGGGCCGATGGGCGGGTCGTCGAGTTCGAGTACGAGCCGGGCGACGGAGAACATCGCAGCGCACGCGTGCATCCGTACTTCCTGGAGCCTGACGCCGCGGGGCGCAGCGTCTACCTGATCGGCTTCGACGAGACGGTGAACGCCATGCGCACCTACAAGGTCGAGCGCATCCGCAGCTCGACGCTGACCGCGGACCGTTACCAGATCCCCGACGACTTCGACCCCGATCGCTGGCTCGCCCACTCCTGGGGGATCTGGTCGTCGGATACCACGGCCACGGCCGACGTCCGGCTGCGATTCGAGGCCGCCGTCGCGCACCGCGTCCGAGAGGCGGTCTGGCATCGCTCGCAGCGGGTCACCGAGCTGCTCGACGGTCGTGTCGAGCTGACGGTGACGGTTGCGGGGATCGTCGAGATCCGACCGTGGATCCTCTCCTGGGGCGATGGGGTCGAGGTGCTCGAGCCGCCGGAGCTGCGCGACGCGGTGGCCCACGCACTTCGCGGCGCTGCCAATCGCTACGGGGGATGACCTCGTCCCACGTTGAAGCCGAGCTGAAGTACCTCGCCCTCAGCGAGCGGCCGCTTCGCGAGCTCGAGATGGCCGAGATGCTCGGCCCGGCGCGCCTGGGAGTCGCCAGCACAGTAGCGGAGCTGGACCGATACCTCGACACCGTCGACCTGCGCCTGGCCGCCGCGCACTGGGCGTGCCGCGTGCGATCGCGCGAGGGGAAGACGATCGTGTCGCTGAAGGGGCCTGCTGAGCATCGGCCCGGCGACCTGCTTCACCTTCGGCCCGAGGTCGAGGGTCCCGCCGACTCGACGCTCGAGGCGCCTGCCTGGCCGCCCTCGCCGGCGCGCGATCAGCTGCTCGACATGACCGCCGGCGCTGCCCTGCTGGAGCGATTCAGCCTCGAGCAGGATCGCACGGAGCGTGACGTGACCATCGATGGGACCCGCATCGGCGACCTCTCGCTCGACCGGGTGCGGGTCGCGCTTGGAGGGATCGAGATCGGCCGCATGGAAGTGGTCGAGCTGGAGCTGCATCCCGCCGCATTGGCGCGGGGCCTCGACCACGAAGCGCTCTCGATGGCGCTGGCAGCGGTGCACGGGCTCCTGCCGGACCCGCGCAGCAAGTTCGAGCGAGCGTTGGCGATGCTGCCCCAAGCCTGACGCCGGCGTCAGTCACCGAGTGGGAGACGGAGGATGAGTGCCAGCGTCGGACGCGGTCGCGGCTCCGGGGCCAGCAGGGAGGCGCGCAGCCAGGCATCCCCGGCCGGCCCCGCGCGATGTCGGGCGCTCAGCTGCCGCCCTGAAAGGCCATCGATCCCCAGTGCTGCCAGCGCCTCGGCCACCAGCGTCCCGTCGCCGACGTAGGCACGCCCGACCGTGACCCGGTCCCCCGGCGTAAGGATCGCCTCGAGCCAGCGACGCCGGACCCCGAACGACCGCGCCACGGCCGGCTGGCCGCCGCTCCACAGCAGGTCGCCGGCGACGTAGGCCGGGCGGCCGGGGCGGCCCGCTCCTGCGAGCCTGGCCCGCAGGAGGTCCGGATCGGGGCGTCCCGCGTCATCGAGGACGAGCAGCGTCCCGTCGAGCACCACCCCATCCTCGGAGAGCTGCTCGGGCATCGGCATCAGCTCCGGGAAGGCGGCCAGGGCGTCGGCCATGCCGGCGACCTGGAGACGCAGGCTGCCGTGCTCGATGAACGCGATGGCACGGGCCCCCGGCCACCACGGCTCGAAGAGATAGCCGGGGTCGTCGAACGGGGCATCCACATCGGTCGCCTGCATCGGGGAGATGCGGGACGGCAGGCGTCGAGCGGGCGAGTCGCTGCTTGGCGGGACCGGGAGCGGAAGCTGCTCTGCCGTCACGCGAACGGCTAGGCGCTCTTGCGTTGGCGCGGCCGAGCGGCCTCTTCAACGGTCGCGGCCTTCCGCGACTTCGCGGGCTTCGCGGCGGCCTTCGCGGGCTTCCCGACAGTCTTCGCCGCGGGAGCCTCCTTTGGCTTCGGCGCTGCACCCTTGCTGCGGGCCTCGCGGGCGCTGGCCACGCTCGCCTCGAGGGCGGCCATCAGGTCGCCGATGCGAGTCGGCTCGACCTTCTGCGCCGGAGCTGGAGCCTCGCCCGCGACCTTGGCCTCGATCACCTTCATGAGGGCTTCGCGGTAGTCGTCGTGGTACTCCTCGGGATTGAAGACGCCGGACATGGAAGCGACCAGCTGCTCGGCCATCTTGCGCTCGGCCGGCTTGACCTCGATCTCCTCGTCCGGAATGTTCAGCTCCTCGAGCGAGCGGACCTCATCGGGCCAGTGGAGGGTCGTGAGGAGCATCGTCTTGGTGTACGGGTTCAGCGCCGCAAGCTGCTCGCGATCCTTGAGCACGATCTTGCACATCGCCGTCTTGCCCTGTTCGACGAGGACCTGCCGCAGCAGCTCGAAGGCCTTGCGGCCGATCGGGTCCGGCTCCAGGTAGTAGGCCTGCTTCACGAATTCGACCCCTTGCCCCTCGCGGTGGGCGTCGACGAACATCTCGATCTCGATCGCGCGGACCGTCTTGAGCGGGACCGACTCGATGTCCTCGTCGGTCACCACCACGTAGCGACCCTTCGCCCACTCGTAGCCGCGCACGGTGTCCGAGCGCGAGATGACCTCGTCATCGGTGGGGCAGTAGACCTTCATCTGGATTCGGCTCAGGTCGGACTTGTGCAGCATGTTGAAGCCGATGCCGCCCGTCTCGGTCGCCAGGTAGAGCTTGACCGGGATGGTTACCAGCCCGAATTGGATCGCGCCGCGCCACATTGAACGTGCCATGCGCAAGATCCTACAACGGAGGGGCAACGAGGCTCCATTCCGACGAAAGGACGCGGAGCCGGCAGGACCATCACGCCATTGGCCGGTCCTCGCGCCACGGCGAGACTCGGCGGGTGATCCCCTCAGAGGACCTCGGTGCCGTCCGGCCCCGTGACCGCCACCAGCGCACTGACCTCCCCGCCGTCTCGCTGCACGAGTCGGAGGCGGTGCTCGATCCGCACCGAGTGCGAGAGCATGGCATTCACCGGGCAGTAGGCCGTCGCCGAGAGCTCGATCGCCCGTCGCAACGCCTCGGGCTCGACATCGCCCGCCACCTGGTGCTCGATCACGAGGCTGGTGTAGACCTGCGGGTGCTCGTCCCGCTTCTCTCCGGTGACCGCAATCCGGTAGCTGGTCGGCGGCTGCCGCTTCTTGCGCAGGATGCTGCCGACGTCCATCGAGGTGCAGGCGGCAAGCGCTGCCAGGATCGATTCGGTCGGGCTCGGGCCTCCACGTACTGCCCCCTCTTCGAAGATGTCGAACGTGATCGTGAAGCCCGTGCCGGTCAGCACGTCGACCCGAGCGCGCCCTCCCGGATCCGCCACGGTCGCGAGTGCGGTCATCGTTGTTGGCATGTTCTGAGCCTAGCAGTCGGAGGTTGCCGGTGCGCCTGATCCATCCGGTCCTGATTCGCGGCATGCGCACCAACGCGCTCGCGGTCGCGCTTGGCATGCTGGTGGTGGGGAGCAGCGCGCTGCTCCTGATGGCGTTCCTGCCGGCAGATCGCCCCGCAGCGCTCGCGCTGCTCGGCCTCTCCGCGACGCTCGGGATCGGGGTGGGCAGCACTATGGTCTGGCGCGAGGCAACCGCCGGCCGGCGGCGGCGAAGTGAGATCGGCGACGACATCGCCCGGCTGCTTGCTCCTGCGTTCGACGACTCGTACACCCTGGTCCTGGCACCACGCCTGCCCGGAGTGCCCGCTGACCTCGCCGCCATCCTGGTTGGGCCGGCCGGCGTCCGGTCCCTCGTCGCACGGCGTTGGCGCGGGCGGTATCGGGTCCGTGGACGCGGATGGGAGCTCGACACGCGCTCGGGGGCGGGCTGGATCCCGACCCTCACCAACCCATCCTTCGATTCCGATGCGGTGGCGGGTGCGGTGGCGCGATGGTCCCGCTCGGCGATCGATGACCCGAGCGTCGCCATCACGCCGGCGATCGCCTTCCCCCGGCCCTACTCCAGCGTCGTGCTGGAGGAGCCTGTTGGCGAGATCGTGACCACCGACAACGCTCCGTGGTGGGCGCAGAGCATCGGGCGCGTCCAGCGCCTCGATGTGCACCGGGCGGCGCGTTTCGTCGAGGCCGTCCTCAGCGCGTCCGAGGCCGAGGCGATGGCGGCTTCACCCAGCAGTCCCGCTCCCCGGGTCGCCTAGCCCTTCGCGGCCTCGTCGGCCAGCTCGCCGGTCGCGGCGATTCGCTCCGTCTCACCCCCAGCGCCACGCGCCAGCAGGATCCGGCCGCTCGCCTGCGCGGCGAAGAGCTTCTCGACCGTGGCCAGCTCGTCGATATCGGCGGGCGTCTTGTCGTCGCGAATCCGCACGATTCGCGGGAACCGCATCGCGAACCCGCTCTTGTGGCGCGTGCTGCGCATGATGCGATCGAACGCGATCTCAACCACGACCTCCGGGGCCACGCTTCGATAACGGCCGAAGTCGCGCAGGGTGATCTCCTTGAAATGCTCCGTCATGGTCGCGATCTCGACGTCGGTCAGGCCGGTGTAGGCCTTGCCGATGGTCAACAGCGCCTCACCGTTGGCGCCCCGCACCGCGAAGGTGTAGTCGGACAGCACGCCGCGACGCTTGCCGTGCCCCCACTCGACCCCCACCACCACGCAGTCGAGGGTGGCGAGCGCCTTCTTGAGCTTCAGCCAGCCCAGCCCGCGCCGCCCCGGTTGATAGGCCGATCCGGGGTCCTTGACCATCAGCCCCTCGTTGCGTCGCTCCCGGGCATCGTCGAAGTGCGCGTCGACCTCGCTCGCGGAATGCGCCGTGGCGAGGTGGGAGTAGAGGAAGCGCTCGGCGGTGCGATCCGGCAGGCCCAGGCCCTCCAGCGCGGCTCGACGCTCGCGCAGGGGCGTCTCCAGCAGGTCCCGGCCGTCGAGGTGCAGCAGGTCGAAGGCGACCAGGATCACCGGCACCTCGGCGAGCAGCTCGGGGCTGGGATCCACGCGGCCGAGGCGCGTCTGCAGGCTGGCGAAGTCCAGGACCTCGCCGGACCGATACGGAACCAGCTCCCCGTCGATCACCAGCCGGTGCTCAAGCGTTCCGGCCGAGGACACCAGCTCGGGGAAGGCCCGTCCGATCTCGTTGAGGTCACGGGAGAACAGTCGGGGAGGCATTGGAGGGTCCAGGTGCAGCTGCGTGCGGATGCCGTCGTACTTGTCCTCGATCCAGGCCTCGTCGCCGACCCGGCGCATCACCTCGGCGGCATCGGCGACCGGGGTGGCCAGCATGAAGCGGATCGGCCGTCCCAGGTGCAGCGCCGCCTCGCCGAGCCGGTCGTCGCGGGCCAGTGCCGCCGCCTCGCCGGGCTCGCCGACCAGCATCAGCGCCCGGCGCACCGCGACGATCGGCCGCCCGAAGGCTTCCGCGATCGCCTCCTCCAGCAACCCCTCGCGCAGCCCGATCCGCAGCTCGCGCGCCGCGATGCGGCCCACGAAGCGGGCCTCCGCTGCAGGGGCGCGCCGAAAGAGATCGGTCATCAGCGCCACGCGCTCGGCGGCACCGCCCGCCTCGCTCATGGCCCGAAACGCGGCCTCGACATCCGCGAGCGTCAGTGGTGGTGCCGGCGCGGAGCGCTCGCTGAGCAGCTCGGCCGCCGCATCCCCCAGGTCGGAATGGCGCAGGTACGCCTCGTGCAGCGCCAGCTCGTCGACGCCGCTCGCGGCCGCGAGCGCCTGGGTCTGCTGCACCCAGCCGAGCCCCAGCTTGTCCGCGTTACCGGGGAGCGGCCTGCCGGCGAAGAAGGTGGCGGCGATCGGCACGTCGCCCGTAGGGAGATCGCGAAGGTAGGCGGCCAGCAGGTCGCGCTTGCGCAGCTTGGAGGTGGTGCCGGCGACCGCCTCCGCCGTCTCGGCGAACGCGGCGAACGGGCTGGAGGACATGCCCCAAGTCTACGAGCGGGGCGCCTTGACGAGGGGGATCGGTCCATGCACGCTTCGCCGATGCATCCCTTCCTGCGCAACGTGATCATCGGCGTGGTCGGGCTGCTCATTGCGGCCGGGCTGACTGCCATGTCCGTCCTGAGCGCGGATACCGGCTTCTCGGTGGCCGCCATGCTGGGATCGGCGCTGATCGCGGTGGCGATCGGCATCTTTCTCTTCGTCCAGGGCTGGATCTGGTCGCAGCGCGCCTACCGCACCCGCTCGACCGGCATGTCGGTTGCGATCGCGCTGGGCGGCGGCATCATGATCCTGCTGGCGGCCCTCGCCCTGGCCGGCGCCGTGATCCTGATGATCCTCTTCTACCTCTGAGAGGACGGCACCGATGGCGCAGCGGAGCGCCTTGCTACGATGGGCGCGTCAGCGCCCCCATCGTCTAGAGGCCTAGGACGCCACCCTTTCAAGGTGGAGATCACCGGTTCGAATCCGGTTGGGGGCACCAACGCCGCTAGACGTGGTTAATCTCGACCCTGTCCCCGCAGTCGGGGCAGTACAGGAGCAGCAGCTTCGGATCGTCCGGCACCGGGCGCCAGGAATAGACCATCTCCTCGGTGACCCGCTCGCCGCAATGCGGGCACTCAGCCCCCATCTCCAGCCACTGGTCGCGCGGGACGTTCTGGCGACCCACCTAGGCGGTCTCACCGTCATTCTCGGCCGCCTGCTTGTCGCCGACGGGGGAAGGCGCCCAGCCGGGCTTGCCGACGGGATTGGTCGCGCTCGGGGAGTCGGCCGGAGACCCGTCGGCGGCGACGATCGCCGCTCGCGTGCGCTCCGAATGCGGCGATGGAGCGAGCAGGGGGTACGCGCGCGCCGCGTAGCCGGGCCACAGGCCGACCGCGCCATCGCGGATCATCACCTGCGAGCGACGGAAGCTGCCGGTCACGTCGCTCGCGGCTCGATCCAGGACCTGGTACTCGTGTCCGGTCACCTGGCGCAGGGCGGCCGGCAGCGTCTCGACCAGGTCATCGGGGTTCGGGTTGGCGCCGAGTGCGATCTCCATCGCGGCGAGGACCTGCTCGTCCGGCAGGTCGCGCGGCAGCGGACGGCTGATGAGGGCCATCCGCGGGTCGCGGCTCGGGCCCCTGAGGGTGCGGATCAGGGAGTTGATCATCGGGTCGCGATTGTAGCGTTGCGGACCTGCCCCCTCCCGGGCGAGGCCGGCAAGCGTTGCTATACTCCTTCACCCGTGAGGCACCCCTTCATCGTCGCAGCCTGAGATCCGCCTGCGCGCTGCGCCGCACAGAACCCGCCCGAGGAGAGACCTATCACCGTGCGCGTCAGAAAGGCCGTCCTGCCGGCGGCCGGCTTCGGCACCCGCTTCCTGCCCGCGACCAAGGCCATCCCCAAGGAGATGATCCCGCTGGTCGACCGCCCGATCATCCAGTACGCCGTCGAGGAGGCGGTCGCATCGGGGATCGAGCAGATCATCATCGTCATCGCCAGCGGCCGGAGCGCCGTCGAGGAGCACTTCGACTCGCACCCCGGCCTGGAGAGCTGGCTCGAGGAGCGCGGCGACATCGAGATGCTGCGCGTGGTGCGTCGCATCTCCGAGATCGGCCCGATCGCCTTCGTGCACCAGAAGGAGCAGCTCGGGCTGGGCCACGCGGTCTTGATGGCCAAGGAGCTGGTCGGTGACGAGCCCTTTGCGGTCCTGCTTTCGGACGACGTGATGCTCAACCGCGGCGGGAAGCCCGTCACCGAGCAGCTGATCGAGCAGTACCAGGCGCACCGCGGCTCGATGATCGCCGTCCAGCGAGTGCCACGCGACGACGTCGACCGCTACGGCATCGTGGCGCCACTCCACCAGGAGGGGCGGCTGGTGGAGATCGACGACCTGGTCGAAAAGCCATCAGTCGGCGACGCCCCGTCTGACCTGGCGGTGCTTGGGCGTTACATCCTCAGCCCCAAGATCTTCGACAAGCTGGAGACGACCCAGCGCGGCGCCGGTGGCGAGATCCAGCTCACCGACGCCATCCGCGCCCTCTCCGCGGAGCAGCCGGTCTTCGGCTACCAGTTCGAGGGGGTGCGCCACGACGCCGGCACCCGGCTCGGCTGGCTGAAGGCCAACATCGCGATGTCCCTCGAGTCCGACCTGGCAGATGAGGTTCGGGCCCATGTGCGCAGCCTCGACCTGCGAGACTGATCCGCGGTGGAGATGATCGGGCGGCTGATCGGCGGTCGGTATCGGGTCATCGCCCCCCTCGGTGAGGGTGGGATGGCGACGCTGTGGCGCGCCATGGACGAGCAGCTCGACCGCGAGGTGGCCGTCAAGCTGCTCAGGCCGCAGTACGGCAACGACCCCGGCTTCGCCGCACGATTCAAGCAGGAGGCACGATCGGCCGGGTCGCTCTCCCACCCGAACATCGTCTCGGTCTACGACTACGGGACCGATGCGGAGACGGGCAGCCAGTTCATCGTCATGCAGCTGGTCGACGGCGAGGACCTGGCCGCCATCCTGCACAAGCACGGGCGCCTGGAGACCGATGACGCGGTCCGCATCGCGATCGGCGTGGCGTCAGCCCTGGAGGCGGCGCATCGGCGGGGGATCGTTCACCGTGATGTGAAGCCGGGGAACATCCTGATCGACCAAGACGTGAAGGTGACGGACTTCGGGATCGCCCGGGCGGTCAGCGAGGCGTCGATGACGGTGACCGGCACCACGCTCGGATCGGTCCACTACTTCAGCCCCGAGCAGGCACGCGGCGACGAGGTGACCGGCCAGTCGGACGTCTACGCGCTGGGTATCGTCCTGTACGAGATGCTGACCGGGCGCCGCCCATTCGAGGGCGACTCGGCCGCGGGCGTGGCGCTGAAGCGCCTCTCCGAAGACCCCGCACCTCCGACGGTGCATGGGCCGGTCCCTCCCGGGCTGTCGGCGATCGTGATGCGCGCGCTCGAGCGCGATCCGGCCAAGCGCTACCCCGATGCAGGAGCGTTCGCGGAGGCGCTCCGCGTCTGGCAGAAGGACCCCGACGCGGCCAACGCCGTTGCCGCCTCCGCGGTCCCCGCGACCCCGTCGGCAGGCGAGCCGACCGTCTACGTGCCGCCGCGGGTCACGCTGCCATCGGATCGTGCGGCCATCTCGGGCATGCCCCCGGACGGGGCGGGCTCACGCGGCGCACCGCCGGGCCGTCCGCTCCAGCGCTACCCGGAGCCACGCGACGAGGGGCAGCCGTGGTGGATCTGGCTGCTGGCGCTGCTGGCGGTGATCCTGCTCGGCACGATCGGCTTCCTGGGTGCCCAGCTGCTGGGCGGGCTGGGGCCGAACTCATCCGCGACACCAACGCCGGGCGGGCTGACCGTGCCGGACTGGGTCGGCGACCCGATCGCCGGTGTCCGCGCCGATGCCGATCGGCTCGGCCTCGTCCTTGATGAGCTCCCGCCGGAGCCAAGCGACACAGTTCCGGTCGACCGCGTCATCCGGATCAGTCCCGAAGCCAATACGCCCATCGAGCGGGGCGAAACCGTGCGCGTCGTAGTGAGCTCGGGTGAGGAGCAGGTGGTCGTTCCGATCCTGATCGGGCAGACCCGCGCGGAGGCAACCGCCACGCTGGAGAGGAACGAACTGGTCCTCGGGCGCGTCACCAACGAGCCATCCGACCAGCCCGCCGGCGACGTGATCAGCACCAACCCCGGCGCCGGCGTGCCGGTCGGGGTGGGGAGCCAGGTGGATCTCGTCCTCTCGCTGGGACCGACGCCATCGCCCAGCCCATCGCCCACCCCCGTGCCGACGCCGAGCCCGACCCCCGAGCCACCTCCACCCACGCCGCAGTCGAGCGGTCCGTAGGGCGCACCCCCAGTCGCCGGCCACGGTGCTACGATCCCGGCCGCACAACATCCCGACCTGGAGGTCAGCACGAACATGACAGCCCCGATGACGGTCGATGACGCGAGCTTTGAGGCGGAGGTCCTGAACGCCGAGAAGCCGGTCCTGGTCGACTTCTGGGCCCCGTGGTGCGGCCCCTGCCGCCTCGTCTCGCCGGTCGTCGAGGCCGTGGGCGAGGCTCATGCCGACAAGATCGCCACGGCCAAGGTGAACACCGACGAGAACCAGCAGCTGGCAATGCGCTACAGCATCTTCAGCATCCCCACGCTTATCGTCTTCAGGGACGGCCGCGAGGCCGCGCGCCTGGTCGGCTACATGCCGCAGGCGGCGATGGAGGAGCGGCTTCGCGAGTTTCTCGCCTAGGCTTCGGAGCGCGTCAGCGCATCGGCAGTCGCTTAGACTCAGCCGGTGATCATCAAGACGGAGCGCCGGGCGCCCCCGGATCGGCGCCAGGTGGCCGACCCGTTTGCGCCGGAGCGGCCCACCGGCGACCGCCGCACCATGTGCTGGGAGGTCGAAAACTGCACGCTCACGATCCGCTACCGCTGCCCCGCGTTCATCCTGCGGCGGCCGTGCTGGGAGCTGTGGGCGGTGGAGGGCGTGGGTCCGGCACGCGCCTGCTGCCACGACGAGATCGACTGTGAGCAGGGCCGCTGCGCCATCGCCGAGAAGCGCTTCGCCGCGACGGCCGAGCCGCTTACCGTGCACGTCGGACGTCGCGGCGTTCCCCTCGGCTACGGCAAGCCTCGGCGCCACTCCTGCCCCCACTTCTACCTGACCCACGGCTCGAAGGGCCGGGTCGGTACCGATTCACCCGGCGTCCTGCGCATGCTCATGAAACAGGATGGGGTGGTGAACCGATGCGAGCTGCGCGGCGGCGTCCATCTCGACGCCAGCTACGTGAGCGACCTGTGCATGACCGGCCAGTATCACGACTGCGTCTTCTACGAGGACGAGGGGGCCTGAGCGCGTTCGCCACCTTGGACTATGACGGCGCGGTAGCCGCCCTGCGCAGCCG
>JBKKBV010000183.1:0-5658 GCA_046713375.1 Candidatus Limnocylindria bacterium | reverse complement strand
GGAGACGGCGTCCTGGTATACGGCGGCTGGGGCTGCGGCGCCTGCACCCAGTGCGCGGCCGGGGAGGAGCAGCGCTGCGAGCGCTCCGCATCACCCGGATTCCAGCGCGATGGTGGCTACGCCGAGTACATGCTCGCACCACATGCGCGCCACCTGGTGGCCCTTGGTCACCTCCACCCTGATCATGCCGCTCCACTCGCCGACGCCGGCGTGACCCCCTGGCGCGCCATCCAGCGCGCGTCGACCTGGCTGCAGCCCGGCGCTCGCGTCCTGCTCATCGGCTTCGGAGGGCTCGGCCAGTTTGCGCTCCAATATCTCCGCCTGATCCCCGATCTGACGGTCGCGGTCCGCGAGCTGAGCCCCGAGAAGCTCGCACTGGCCGGCGAGATGGGAGCGGACCTGGGGCTGCTGATGGGCGACGAGGCGCTGGTCGAGCTGGGCCTCGGCGGCCCGGCGGACGTGGTCTTCGACTTCGTCGGCAATGATCAGAGCCTCGACTACGCGGCCCGCAACGTGGCGCCGGGCGGTCTCGTGTCAGTGGTCGGCGAGGGTGGCGGCCGCTACGAATTCACCTTCGACCGCCTGCCGGTCGAGGCCGGCCTCACGACCACGGCGTGGGGATCGTTCAGCGACCTGCGGGAGGTCGTCCGCCTCGCCAAGCGCGGTCGGCTCAAGTGGCACGTCGAGCGGATGCCACTCGCCGAGGCGACCGCGGCACACGACCGCCTGGCCGAAGGCCAGGTCAGCGGGCGAATCGTCCTGGTGCCCTAGGTCGACACACCGTTCAAGCGAGTCCGTGCCGCGTCGATGCGCGCCAGCGTCCGCTCCCGTCCGAGCAGCTCCATTGATCCGAAGAGGGGCGGTGAGACGGGACGGCCGGTGATCGCCACGCGCAGCGGTCGAAAGAAGTCTCCCGCCTTCCAACCGTGCCCCTCGGCCGTTGTGCGGCAGATTGCCTCGAGCTCGCCGCCGGCGAAATCGGGCTCCGGCACGGCGGCCAGCGCCTCGCGCGCCAGCCCCATTGCGTCTGCCGTCTCAGGGGCAGAACGTCCCTTGGGCAGGAGCAGCTCCGGCTCGTACAGGGCTGCGAGCTGCTCATCATTCTCGGTCAGGAAGGCGGCGAGCTCGGTGGCGTCGCCCAGCCGCACCAGCCGTTCCTTGAGGAGCGGCGCCAGGCGCATCAGGATCCCGTCGTCGAGCTGCTCCGGCAGGAACGGGCGCAGGCGGTAGGCGAGCTGTCCATCGGCCAATGAGCGGATGTAGACCCCGTTGAGGTAGTCCAGCCGATCCTTGTCGAAGACAGCGCCCGCCTTGTGGACCTCGCCAATCTCGAAGCGCTCGGCCAGCTCGGTGAGCGAGAAGATCTCCTCCTCGGTCCCCGGCGACCAGCCCAGGAAGGCCAGGAAGTTGACCATCGCCTCTGGCAGGTAGCCCTGCTCGCGGTAGGCGGTGATCGCGGTCTGCGACTTGCGCTTGCTCATCTTCGACCGATCCGGGTTCAGGATCAGGGGGATGTGCCCGAAGGTCGGCTCCCGGTAGCCGAGCGCCCGGATCAGGGCGATGTGCTTTGGCGTGTTTGACAGGTGATCCTCGCCGCGCACGACATGGGTGATCGCCATCGCCTCGTCGTCGACCACCACCACGAAGTGGTAGAGCGGCATCCCGTTGCTGCGCACGATCACGAAGTCACCCAGCAGCGCATTGTCGAACTCGACGTCGCCGCGGATCAGGTCGTCGAAGCGGACGTGCTCCGGCGGGACCTTCAGGCGCAGGGCGGGACGGCGGCCCTCGGCCTCGAAAGCCTCGCGGTCGGCATCGGTCAGGCCCAGGCAGCGGCCGTTGTAGCGCGGCGCCTCGTGGTTGCGCTCCTGCTCGTGGCGCACCGCCTCGAGCTCATCGGGCGTGCAGTAGCAATGGTACGCAGCGCCGCTGGCCAGGAGCCTATCGGCCTCGCGCGCGTACAGCTCCATACGCTGGCTCTGGCGGTAGGGCGCGTATGGACCGATGTCGTCGCCCCCCGCCACCTGCGGCCCCTCGTCCCAGCTGATGCCGAGCCAGTGCAGGTTGTCGATGATGTCGCTCTCCCAGGCCTCGGTCCCGCGGGCCAGGTCCGTGTCCTCGACGCGCAGGATGTAGGTGCCTCCGACGTGGCGTGCGAAGAGGAAGTTGTAGAGGCTGGTGCGGGCGGTCCCGATATGCAGCGGGCCGGTGGGGCTGGGCGCCATCCGCACGCGGATCGCGGTCGGGTCGGGGGTGCTCATCGGTCGCCCGATGGTAGCAGCGTGGCCCGCGCGGCCGGTGGCGCCCCGGGATGTGTGTCCGCGTCAAGGCCGCTCGTGCAGTCGTGGAATCGTGCAGCCGTGCTGAACGAACGAACCCGACAGTAGCGCCGGAGCGCCGAGCTACTTGCCGAGCAGCTCCTCCACGACCGGCTGGATCGCGTCCACCCAGAGGGTGTACTGCGTCCCTGATGGGTGTAAGCCGTCATCGGCCACCAGCGACCGATCAGCGGCGGCCGCCTGCGAGATTGCGAAGATCTCGGGCACGAAACGAATTCCCCGTGCGGCGCATGCCTCGCCAAGCAGAGAGTTGACCCGCTCGATCCCAGCCCGCTGCTGCTCCCGCGACCCGAACGCGGACCCCTGCGGGGTGACCGTGTAATCCGGCGTTGCAATGCACAACGCCCAGTCCGGGCCTACCGAGGCCAGGATCGCGTCCAGGATCTCCTCCACGTTGGCGCGGTAGCGCTCCTCGGGGACGCCCTGGACGACATCGTTGACGCCGATCTGCAGCGTGACGAATTCCGGCCGCAGGCCGGCCATCGGCGAGAGCTGGTCGTCGATCAGGTCAGCCGAGGTGTAGCCATTGACGGCCAGATTCGCGACGAGCTGGAGTGCGGGCACCCGAGCCACCAACTGGCTGGGCCAGCTCTCCGCGGGACTCACCGAGGTGCCGATGGTGTACGAATCGCCGAGCGCAACGTACCGCAACGCGTCCTCCCCCACGGATGGGCCAGCTGGGCTGCAGGCTCCCAGCCCCACGACCAGGACCGCGGCCGCCAGGCCAGCCTTCACCGCCCGAGGGTCGGGTTGCCTTTCGCGGTGTTCAGCTGCACCGCCTGCTTGACGAGCTCGCGCAGCGCATCGGTCGGGATCTCGTCGACCGACATGATCTTGATGTGCCGCATGCGCTCTCCGTCGCCGGTCAGCACCTTCTTGGGATCGTCCATCTCGGTGCCCCGCCAAAAGCCGATGTCGACGTGCTTCGGGTAGGCCTTCATCCAGATCATCGGTCCGTTCCATTCCCAGACCGGCTGGGCCCACTTGATCCCCACCGCGGAGTGCGGCGCTCCCTCCTTGACGACCTCGCGCAGCCGCTTCATGGCATCGGTGCGCCAGTCATCGAATGCGGCGATGTACTCGTCAACGGTCTTCTGCCCGTTCATCGGTCAGTTGGTCCTCGTGCGTATGGAGACAATGTAGCGGCTAGCCCGCTGCGAGCTCGAAGGCGGGCCGCACCGTCCCGGACCGCATGCCGCGGGGATCGAGGATGGCGGGCGACGCGTAGTCCGTCAGTCGCTCCAGGGCCGCGTGATCCAGGACGCCGAGCTGACGGAGCACCTCGCACGTCGCGACATGGCGCGCGCGGCGCGAGCGGTCGCCATCCTCGATCTTGAGAGCGACGCCTGCCGCCGCCGCGGACGTCCCTAGTGCGCCGACGAGCAGGCCGACAGCCTGGACTCCCTCGGCTCCCCACTTGGAAACGAGGCGGCCCGGCGCGGCGCGCATCAGCGCGGTGTCGAACTCGCGCCGTTCGCCGGCGATCAGGTGTGGATGAGCGATCATCGCATCGCGGATCCGCTCGAGCGCGCCGCGAGTGGGCAGATCGGTCACCGAGGACGGATCCGCCAGTCGAGCAAAGGCGAGGGCGAGCGCACGAAGCGGCAGGGCAAACGTCACCGCACCGCAGCCGTCGGTGCCGCTGACGATGTCATCGATCGGAGTGTCGCCCAGGTTCGCGATCGTCTCCAGCGCGAGCTGCTGAACGGGGTGGTCGGGCTCCCAGTAGGTCTCGATCGGCCAGCCGGCGGCCTTGGCATGAAGCGCCATGCCGGCGTGCTTGCCCGAGCAGTTGTGCCGCAGCACGGTCGGGGGCTCGCCGTCCCGCACGAGCCGCTCGGCCGTCTCGGCGTCCGCGGGCATGGCCACTCCGCAGGCCAGGACGTCGCGTGTCAGCCCTCCGGCGCGCAGAACGGCCTGCACCGTTCGCACATGACGATCCTCGCCTGAATGGGAGGCGGCCATGATCGCCAGCGACTCAGTCGGGTTGGGGAAGTCGTACCCATCGAAGCGACCCGAGGCGACGAAGGGCACCACCTGGAACGGCTTCGCCGCGGAACGGATGAACGTCAGGGAGTCGGGATCGCCGACGGACGCGATCACCTCTCCCGTCGCCGAGACGACCGCGATGGAGCCGCGGTGGCGAGACTCGACCCGGTCGCCGCGAGTGACCTCGACCAGGAGGCGGGCCACCCCGCGTGACCTATCGGGTCAGGAGTTGCTGCCGGTGCCCGAGGCGGCCCGGTCGGGCGCGGGCTGACCCTCGCGCTCCTTGTTGAAGATGCTCCCCTGGCCAGCCGACGCCGCGGGTGCCGGTGAAGGCGTCGCACCGGACGCGCCCTTGGCTGGCGCGGACGCCGAGGCCGGTGTTGGGGCGTTGGAGGAGGCGCGGCCCTCGGGCGTCATGATCACGCCACCCTCGAAGTGGGCGCCTTCCTTGACGACCAGGACCTGGGCCTTGACCTTGCCCTTGACGCGACCGGTCGAGCCGATCTCGAAGCGGCCGCCGCAGTCGACGTCCCCCTCGTAATCGCCGTTGATGATCACGTTCGCCGCAGTGATCGAGCTGCGAACCTTGGCCTGTGGGCTGATGATCAGGGTGCCGGAGCACTCGATCTCACCGCTCGCCTCGCCCTCGATCCGCAGGTCGCGGTCGGAGACGTACTTGCCGTTGAAGCGGGCGTGCGGATCGATGACGCTCTCGTTGCCCGGATCTGGGCGGCGGAACTCCATCGGGTTGGGCGTCATCTCTGCCTCATCGGGAAAGTTATCGGGATACAGGTTGCCGACGACGTCCTCTCGGAGGCCGGAGTCGGCCTTGGTGTCTCGCTTGGTTCCGAAGACCACGGCTGGCTCCTTCCTCTGCGTCGCGGAGCACAACGTGCTGGCACAGGGCGCGACGAATCGGCGTTAAGAGCGGATAGCCTAGCAGTCAAACGGGAATCGAGGTAGTGGGCAAACCGGGCGCCGCCTAGAATTCGCCCGATGGATGCCGTCCGCTTCCCGAATCTGCACGTGTCCCATCACCCGCTGGTGGCGCACAAGCTGGCACTGCTGCGGGACCGGACAACGGAGCCCAAGAAGTTCCGCGAGCTGGTCCGCGAGCTTTCATGGCTGCTCGGCTACGAGGCGATGGCTGATCTCACCACCAGGCCGATTACCGTCGAGACGCCCCTGGAGCCGATGGCCGGTGTCGAGCTCGAGCCGAAGGTCGGGCTGATCCCGGTGCTGCGCGCCGGCCTGGGAATGGTGGATGCCATGCTCGAGCTGATGCCGAGCGCAGAGGTGTGGCATATCGGCCTGTACCGCGATGAGCGCA
>JBKKBV010000182.1:0-6569 GCA_046713375.1 Candidatus Limnocylindria bacterium | reverse complement strand
TCACCTGGGTGGTCACGGCGGCATTCTACGACCGGTCGGGCGTGGCCTCGTATCATCGGCCCGTGAATCCCGTCTACCTGCTGATCGAGGTCTCGGCCACCATCTTCTTCGTCGGCGCGGCGCTGGCAGCCGCTCGACGAGGGCGCCTGCCATTCCTCGAGCTCGTGAGCGCGGCCATCTTCGGGATCCTGCTCGAGGAAGGTGACCAGCTCATCTACGGGACCTACCACTACGCCGACGACTGGGTGCTGGTCATCGATCGGGCTCCGCTGGTCATCGGTCTGAGCTGGGCCATCATTATCGCCGGGGCGATGCGGATCACTGACGCACTCGGTGTTCGTCGCCGCTATGCGCCCTTCGTCGATGCCCTGCTGGCGATCAGCCTGGACCTGGCCTTCGACACTATCGCCATCCGCATCGGGCTGTGGACGTGGATCGGTGTCGACGCGAGCCAGGGCTGGTTCGGTGTGCCGTGGGGCAACTTCTACGCTTGGCTGTTCGTAACCCTTGGCTTCAGCCTGATGACCCGATGGCTGCGTGACGTCGCCGTGAGCCGGCGGGCACGCGAATGGCTCCAGCTCGCGGTTCCGATTCCTGCATTCGCCATCCTGAGCGCCGCGATCTTGCCCTTTCACCTCCTTCAGCCGGTCATCGATCCAGCGGAGGGGGGAGGTGGCGTGCTGTTTGCCCTGACGCTGGTGACCTTCGTCGCGGTGGCCGCTTGGGGCGTCTTCGGACCGGGCCGCGACGTGCCGGATGGCCAGCGCACCGCGATTCTCGACTTGCGGCTTGCCATCGTCACCCGCGTCGCGATGCAGGGCTTCTTCCTTGCGGCACTGCTGTTGATGGGCCTCGCTCTCCAGCTTCCGGTGCTGCTCGGCACTGCCATCCTCTTCCTGGCCGCGGAGCTGCCACTGGCCGCCCTGGTGCGCGCGCGCCTCGCTTCTGCCGGCGTGGAGGCCGCGGGCCTGGAGGCCGAGTCGGAACCCGCCATTGCGATGTCTCCTCGCTGGGAGCGATGACCCGCGTGGTCAGCGCTCCGATCGACTGGGAGCGGGCCTCCGCGGAGTGCGTTGAGCGTGTCAGGGCGCTCATCCGGATCCCGAGTGTGAACCCGCCGGGTGTCCCCGACGGGGCCGCTGGCAGGGATTCGACCGGCGGTGAGACGGCGGCCGCCGCCTACTGCGCCGAGGTGCTCACCTCGGCCGGAGTGGCGGCCGAGGTGCTCGAGACCGCGCCCGGTCGCGGCTCTTGCTTCGCCCGCCTGCCGGCCACCGTCGCGGACCCCGATCCCCCGCTCATCCTCCTCTCGCACCTGGACGTGGTGCCGGTCGACGTGGAGTCGTGGAGCCGCGACCCATTCGGCGGAGAGCTGATCGACGGCATCATCTGGGGCCGCGGTGCCGTCGACATGAAGAACATGGTTGCCATGGAGCTGAGCGTGATGCTGGCGCTCGCCCGCGCCGATGGGGAGCGGTCCCGTGACGTGATCTTCGCTGCGGTCGCCGACGAGGAGGCGGGCGGCGTCTTCGGGGCCGGACATTGGGCTGCTGAGCGACCGGACCTGTTCAGCGACGCGGCCGGTCGTCCCGCCGCAGCCGCGCTGAACGAGGTGGGCGGCTACTCGATGACCGTCGGGGGGCGCCGCGTGTACACCATCCAGGTCGCGGAGAAGGGGATCGCCTGGACCAGGCTGCACGCCACCGGCACGACCGGCCACGCCTCCATGCCGCACCCCGACAACGCCGCCCTGAAGCTGGCCGAGGCGGTGACGCGCCTGGCCGCGGCCCCGCATGCGGCACGCATGACGCCGGTGGTCGACGAATTCCTGGTCGCGCTGGGCCTCGGCGCGGTCGCTGACGAGATCCGCTCGGGGAACGAGGCGGCCGCCTTCGCCACCCTCGAGGCCGAGGTGGACGACCCGGTCCTGCGTCGCTCCATCGCCGCCATGCTGCGGGACACGGTGACGCCGACCATGATCCGGGTCGGCAAGAAGATGAACGTCATCCCCGGCAGTGGCGAGGCGCAGGTCGACGTGCGCACCCTGCCGGGCACCGATCAGCAGGCCCTGCTGGCGGAGATGCAGGCGACGGTCGATGGGCTGGCGCGGGTCGAGCCGGTCATCACGCTCCCGGCGGTCGAGGCGCCCAGCGACTCGCCCATCGTCGGGCTGATGCGGGATGCGCTGCTCGCTTCCGACCCCGGCGCGACCGCCGCCACCATGATGATCACCCCCGGTACCGACGCCAAGGCGCTCGCCACGCTGGGGATCCCGACCTACGGCTTCGCCCCGCTGCAGCTCGCCCCCGAGGTGCCGTTCCTCTCCCTCTTCCACGGCCACGACGAGCGCGTTCCGGTCAGCGCCCTCAGATTCGGATTGCCGGTCCTGCACCGGGTGGTCAGCCAGTTCGTGACCCGCGACAGGCATGTCTGATCGGCGATTGAAGGCCTTCCGGCTATACTCGCGGCCAAGTCACCCGACGATCAGATGCGAATGACCGACCAGACCGATCCCCACGATCCGGCTCCACAGCCGCGCGCCCACGCCTTCGTCTTCCCCGGCCAGGGTTCGCAGTACGTGGGGATGGGGGCTGCCCTGCTCGAGCGCTCGCCGGCGGCGGCGGCGGTGATGGAGCGAGCCGATGCCGCGCTTGGCTTCCCGATGTCACGCATGATCGCGCATGGGCCTGCCGAAGAGCTTGACCTGACGGTGAATGCGCAGCCCGCGATCCTGGCCACCAGCGTCGCCTACCTGGAGGCGATGCGGGCCGAGGCCGCGGAGGCGGGCGTCGAGCTGGCGCCGCTGCGCCTCGCCGGCCATTCGGCGGGCCAGTATGCCGCGGCCGTCGCGGCCGACGCGATCGACTTCGAGACGGCGATCGGCCTCGTCCGTGAGCGCGGGCGGATCATGCAGGAACGCGGCATCGAGGGCGGCATGGGGGCGGTCATCGGCCTCACCGACGCGCAGGTGCATGAGGTGGTGGACGCGGCACGCAAGCACGGAGAGATCGGCGTCGCCAACGCCAACGCCCCCGGGCAGATCGTCCTCTCCGGGGTGATCCCCGCCCTCGCCTTCGCGCTGGAGATGAGCAAGACGGTCGGCGCTCGCAAGGCAGTGCGCCTGACGGTCAGCGTGGCGAGCCACTCACCGTTGATGCGCCGCGCCCGCGACGAGTTCAGCCAGATCCTGGCCAAGGTGCCGTTCCGCGAGCCGCGGGTGCCGATGCTGGGCAACGTCCACGCCAGCGTGATCCGCACGGCCGATGGGCTACGGCGGGAGCTTTCCGAGCACCTCGTCCACGGCGTGCAATGGACCGAGACCGTGCGCCGCATGGCTGCCGACGGTGTGACCGACTTCGTCGAAATCGGTCCCGGCCGCGTGCTCAGCGGCCTGATCAAGCGGATCGCGCCGGAGACCGAGACGCACGCATTGGATGCGCCCGGGGACGGCGCCCTGTGGCTTCCCGGCCCTTCCGAGGCGACTGCGTGACCGCGCGACGGGTGGTCGTCACCGGCATCGGGGTGGTCTCACCGGTCGGAATCGGGGCAGACGCTTCGTGGGACAACCTGGTGGCGGGCCGTTCCGGCGTGGCCGACATCACCCTCTTCGACACCACCGACTATCCGATCCACGTCGCCGGCGAGGTGAAGGACTTCGACGTCGCCCAGTACATGGACGGCAAGGACGCCCGGCGACACGACCGCAACACCCACTTCGCGGTTGCCGCCTCGGGCGAGGCGTTGAAGGATGCCGGCCTGCTGAACGCCGACGGCATGCTCGACACCGCGCAGGCCGATCCGGATCGCTTCGGCATCATCGTCGGCACCGCGATCGGCGGGATCGGCATGATCGCCGACGGGCTGGCGACCCTGAACGAGCGCGGACCGGGGCGTGTCTCGCCCTTCCTGCTGCCGCACATGATCCCGGACGCCGCATCGGGGATGGTCGCCATCCAGTACGGCATCCGCGGACCCAACCTCGCGGTTGTCAGCGCCTGTGCCACCGGCGGACACGCCATCGGCGAGGCGATGGAGACGATTGTCCGCGGCCAGGCGGACCTGATGCTGGGAGCCGGCACCGAGGCCGTGATCGTGCCGCTCGCATTTGCAGGCTTCGGCCAGATGCGGGCCCTCGGCAACCCGATTGATCCTGATACAGGCGCATACGACCCGACCATCGCATCTCGCCCGTTCGACGCCACGCGGGATGGCTTCGTTGTCTCCGAGGGAGCCGCCGTGCTGGTGCTCGAGGAGCTCGAGCACGCGAGAGCGCGTGGCGTGACGCCGATCGCCGAGGTGATCGGCTACGGCTCTTCGTCAGACGCATTCCACATGGCGGCGCCGGCCGAGAAGGGCGAGGGCAGCCAGCGCTCGATGCGAGCGGCGCTGGAGCGCGCGGGAATCGGCCCGGAGGCGGTCGACTACATCAATGCGCACGGGACCAGCACGCCGCTCAACGACCGATACGAGTCGGCGGCGATCAGCGCCGTCTTCGGTGAGCACGCCGCACGCCTGGCAGTCAGCTCGACCAAGAGCATGACCGGCCACATGATGGGCGCCGCCGGCGCCTTCGAAGCCTTCGTCTGCGCCCGCGTTGTGCAGTCCGGCTGCATCCCGCCGACGATCAACCTCCGCCACCCCGATCCGGAGCTGACGCTCGACTACGTGCCGAACGCGGCCCGCCAGACCGACAGCCGCGTGGCGCTCTCGAATTCGATGGGCCTGGGCGGCCACAACAGCACGCTGATCCTGGGCCGGGGCGAGGCGTGAGCGGCAGCCGATGAGCCGCGATCCGGCGCGCCGGGCGGTGGTGACCGGGCTGGGTGCCATCACCCCGATCGGCAACGATGCCGCCACCTTCTGGGCGAGCCTGCTGGCGGGGACCAGCGGCGTGGCGCCGATCACCACCTACGACGCAGCAGAGGAGGAGGTGCGCATCGCCGCTGAGGTCAAGGGCTTCGATCCCGCCACCTGGATGGACTTCAAGCAGGCCCGCCGCATGAGCCGCTTCTCCCAGTTCGCGGTGGCGGCCGCGGCGCAGGCGATCGCCGACAGCGGGCTGGAGGTCAGCGACGCCAACCGCGACGAGATCGGGGTGATCGTCAACACCGGTGGCGGCGGCATCAGCGACGTGGCGCTCGGCACGCAGATCTTTCTGGAGCAGGGCGGCAATCGAGTCAGCCCGTTCATGGTGCCGATGTACTCCCCGTCGATGGCGGCCTGCCAGATCAGCATCCAGAACGGCCTGCACGGGCCGGTGATCGCCTCGGTCGCGGCCTGTGCCTCCGGCGTGCAGGCCCTGATCGACGCACAACGCCTGATCGAGCACGGCGACGTCGAGGTGGTCCTCGCGGGCGGGACGGAGAGCGCCCTCCTGCCGGTCGCGTTCGCTGCGCTGGCCAACATGGGCGCCCTCTCGAAGCGGAATGACGACCCCTCCGGTGCCTCCCGACCGTTCGACGCGAATCGCGACGGGTTTGTCTTCGGCGAGGGGGCGGCGGTGCTCACCGTCGAGTCGGCGGAGCACGCTGAGCGTCGCGGGGCGCGGATCATCGCGGAGGTCGCCGGCGGGGCGATGAGCGGCGACGCCTTCCACATCAGCGCCCCCGAGCCGAGCGGCGAGGGTGCGGCTCGCGCGATGGTCAGAGCGCTGCGTGACGCGGGGGTCGCGCCGGAGGAGGTCGACTACATCGTCGCGCACGGGACGAGCACGCCGCTCAACGACGCGACCGAGACGAAGGCGATCCACCTGGCATTCGGGGAGCATGCCGCGCGGCTGGCGGTGAGCAGCAACAAGAGCATGATCGGCCACACCCTGGGAGCTGCCGGAGCGATCTCGGCGGTTGCGGCGGTCTGCGCCATCCGCGACGGGATGATCCCGCCCACCATCAACTACGAGACGCCCGATCCCGCCTGCGACCTGGACTACGTCCCCAACACCGCCCGCCAGGCGCCGGTGCGGACCGCGATCATCAACGGCTTCGGCTTTGGCGGCCAGAATGCGGTGGCCGTCTTCCGCCGCTACGAGGCGGCGGGCTAGCCCTCCGCCGGGTCTCCGGTCACGTACAGCTCCGGCTCGAACCGGGGACCGCGCCCCGGCAGCGACGCGACCCAGTCTCGCAGCGCGCTCTCGGCGGTCGAGAAGGCAAGCTCGTCCCAGGGGATCTCGTCCGGGCCGAAGGCACGAACCTCGCTCGTCTCCACCCCCGGCAGCAGCTCGCCACCCACCACCATGGCCTCGTAGATGAGGGTCACCACCCCGGCGTACGGACGCGAGTAGGCGCCGATCAGCCGTCCCACCTCGACCCGGAGCTGGGTCTCCTCCTCCGTCTCGCGACGGGCTCCCTCCTGAGCAGCCTCGCCCAGCTCGAGGAAGCCACCGGGGTACGTCCAGCGCCCGGCACCCGGATCGATCGAGCGGCGCGCCAGGTGCACCCGCCCATCGCGCACCGGCAGCGTGCCGACCACGAGCCTGGGATTGCGCCAGGTGACGTGCCCGTCCGGGCAGACCAGGCGCGGCCGATGGTCCTCCTCAAGCACGCGTTCGACGACCGCCTGGCCGCATGCCG